>CAMBMC010000142.1 GCA_945868555.1 Chitinophaga pinensis
GTTGTCGTTGCTATCCTGCTGAAACGATTGTCATATCATCCCAGTTGAGGTATTTTTTTGCCAGCTCTCGTATGCGTTCTGCCGTAATTTCGTTGATGGATTCAATCGCCTTGTTGTAAAAATCCATGTCCATATTGTAAGGTTCAACACTCAAGTATAAATCCGTCATTGAATAAGGACCATCAGCACTTTTTAAAAGTTGGCCGAGTAAATAATTTTTAACCAATTCGAGCTCATCTTCAGGTACCAATTCATTTTGAAGTATTTCAATTTCTTTTTGAATCTCCACCAATGTCGCCTCGCGCACATCTTTTCCGACTTCTGTGGCAATTAGAAAGTATCCTGATGCATGCAATTCAGCCATCATTGTTCCAATGCCATAAGTATAGCCTTTGTCCTCACGGATGTTGGACATCAAGCGACTGCCAAAATAATCCCCAAGAATCGTGTTCAAAATAGTAAAATCTAGGTAGTCGGGATGTGTTTTGTTGAAGAGCATTCTCCCCACGCGAATGGCAGATTGTACCGCATCGTCTTTCACGACATGTGCTGTACCACAAAGGTTATGGATATTTTTTTCGAAGCTTGGTTGATGGGCATGTGACCAATCACCGAATAAATCAATAATTTGATCCACAGCATCTTGTCCGAGGTCGCCAACGACAACCATTTTACTCAATCCGTTGAGGTAATACTCATCGTGAAAAGCAACAATCTCGTGGCGTGAAATGGAATCAAAATCATTCAGATTACTCACTCTTCCATAGATAGACTCGCTGAATAGTCGCTGTTGGAATGCACGTTGAGCGAGGAAACTCACTTTTTCCATGTTGACCAAGAATTTCTGTTTTCGGTCATTCAGCAGTTCATCGACCTCATGTTCAGGAAATCTTGCGCCATGAATCGCATCGCGAATGATTCGAAGCACAGGCAACATATTTTCTTTCAGCGCATAAACTGAAATCACAGCATTTTCATTGCTCACTCCCGATTCGAAAAATCCGCCGAGCGTATCAATCGATTCATTGATTTCAATGGATGTGTGTTCTTTGGTTCCTGAGAGCAATAGGCCATTCACGAAAGAGGCAAGGCCAATTGTTCCGAGAATGGTTCCTGCATTAAAATACAAGTCTACTCGTGATGTGTCGTTCGGAACGTTTTCATTCCAGTAGAGATGAACGTTTGGGGACACATCAAAAACGCGAGGTTTCAAAAAATCGATGTGCTTTATTGTTTGAAGTTCGGGTGCAAGAGCTCTGTTAATCATTGGTCATGGATTTTACTTTCAACAATGAGCAGTTCTCTTTGCGAAATAGATGTATAGCTGATTCCTGTAAATGATCAGGTTGAATCGCTTGATAGATGAGGTGTTCTTCGTTTATGCCATTGGCATCGCCTAGCAATTCGAAGTAACACAAATTCATGGCTCGATTGAGTAATCCTTGTTCTTGGAATTCTCGTGCTGTTCGAATTTTAATCATCAATCGACTCAATTCACTTTCTTCCATTGGGCTTTTTTTCAATTCGTCGAGGGCTTCCCAGAGTGCTTTGTCAAGCATGTCGAAGGTAACCCCTGGATTGAGTTTTCCAGAAATGATAAGTAAACCATTGTCCAAATCTCCAGAAATGTAAGCGCCAATTTCGGAGACAAGTTTCTGTTCTTTCTTCAGCGCAATGTACAAGCGAGACGACTTGTCACGGCCTAAACAATCGGAAAGCAAATCGGCGAAATAGTAGCCATCGCTGCGTCGTTCCGCCATTTTAAAGGCATAGTAAAATGCATCTGTTGGTACATTTCGTTCGAGGATTTTCTCTCTAAATTCTGTTTGCTCTGGCTCTGCAGGAAGGATGCGGGCTGGCTTCAGTTTTTCTGGGATGTCTCCAAACCACTTCGTTACCTTGTCGCGAATTTCCTCCAACTCAAAATTCCCAGCGATACAAAGAATGGCATTTGCTGGGTGATAATGTGTGGCGAAAAAGGACTTTACATCTTCCATTGTCGCCTCTTCAATGTGAGCGATTTCCTTCCCAATGGTACACCACTTATAAGGGTGGGTGTGGAATGCTAAAGGGCGAAGCTCCAACCATACATCTCCGTATGGTTGATTCAAGTAGCGTTGTTTAAATTCTTCAATCACTACATTGCGCTGCACTTCGAGACTTTTTGGAGTGAAGGCTAAGGAGAGCATTCGGTCACTTTCCAACCAAAGGGCGGTGTCGATGTTCGCCGCTGGAAGTACATTGTAGTAGTTGGTGATGTCGTTGGACGTAAAGGCGTTGCTTTCACCTCCAGCCAATTGAAGCGGGGCATCAAAGTCAGGGATGTTGACGGATCCACCGAACATCAAATGCTCAAAAAGGTGCGCAAATCCTGTTTTGTCCTCTGATTCATCGCGTGCCCCTACATCGTACAAGGTGTTGATCACCGCAAGAGGTGTTGTGATATCCTTATGGAAGAGTACTGTGAGTCCATTGGGGAGAGTAAATCGTTCGAATTGAATCATTAGAATGTGTATTTATCCGTGTGTTGATCGCTTAAAGCAGCGCGGTATTCGGTGAGTATTTCATTTACGACATCTGCTGCAGGCATAATTTTTTCAATGAGTCCAGAAACTTGACCAATTTCCAATTCTCCTTCAATGAGGTCGCCTTCAAACATGCCTTTCTTTGCACGCCCCCGACCTAAAAGTTCGGTTAACTCCTCTGGTGTAGCTCCATGTTCATAGGCTGCCTCCACCTTTTTGTAAAAGTCGTTTTTAATGAGACGAACTGGAGTAAGTTCTTTCAAGGTCAGCTGAGTTTGACCTTCACCTGTATGTAGAATTGTTTCCTTAAAATTTTGATGTGCACTGGATTCGGGTGTGGCTACAAAGCGACTGCCGATTTGAACTCCGTCAGCACCCAAATTCATTGCTGCGAGCATGCCTCGACCCGTGCCAATTCCACCTGCAGCGATCAAGGGAATGGATATTTTCTTCGCCACTAAGGGAATCAAGCACATCGTCGTCGTTTCATCACGACCGTTATGACCTCCCGCTTCAAATCCTTCAGCCACCACTGCGTCAACGCCTGCTTCCTCGGCTTTTAAGGCAAATTTTAAGCTTGAAACGACATGTACAACAACAATACCCTCGTCCTTTAATTTTTGCGTCCAAGTTTTTGGGTTTCCTGCTGAGGTAAAAACAATTGGAACCTTAAGGCGAATAATCGTGTCGATGTGCTTGTCAATGTCGGGATAGAGCATGGGTAAATTCACCCCAAAGGGCTTTGATGTTGCCGCTTTGCATTTCAGAATTTGTTCTTCTAAAATTTGAGGGTACATCGAGCCTGAACCGAGGATTCCTAGGCCGCCTGCATTGGAAACAGTCGAAGCCAATTCCCATCCTGAACACCAAATCATACCTGCTTGAATCAGTGGGTATTCAATGTTGAAAAGTCGACAAATGCGATTGCTCATGTGCGTGATTAAATGTTGTTTTTGTTGCTTCTGGGACTTAAGATCCCTCAAACGAAGTTACTGTTTTTGAGGCAGTGCATCGGAAGTGGATTGGCAATTTATGCACGGGTGACTGTGTGCTACTGCAACGGAACTATTTTTTTACCGTCTTGACATAAAATTGATTAATTTTAGAACTCCGACTGAAATTCACTTACATGGGCAAATTCCGGTGTTTATTATTCTTCGTAATGGCGTCATTTTCTGCTCAATCGCAAGAGATTACGCATGAACATGATGTTTATCACGCATTCATAGAAAATAAGGGGCAGTGGCAGCCAGAGGTCTTGTTTAAAGCAAAAGTTCCAACTGGAAATTTATGGATCCAGCAACGTAAAATGGTGTTTCACCTTCAAGACCATTCGGTGATGAAGGCACTTCACGGTAAGCCGCGCGATAATGGTCCACAGGCAACGATCCCACAGACTGTAGTCCACCTCAATTTCCCCGGCGCGAATGAGGTTCAGCACATTGAAAAATTTATTCCATCGACCAATTATTACAACTTTTTTAAAGGAAACGACGCATCAAAATGGCAATCGAATGTGCACGGGTATTCGGAAGCGATACTTCACGAATTTTACAATGGCATTGATTTAAAACTCATCGAGGAACATGCGCAGTTGAAGTATGAATTTCATGTTCAGCCAAAAGTGTCTGCTCAGGTCATTCGATTCAATTATGCTGGACAAGAAAAAATTCAGCTGGACAAAAAAGGAAATTTAGTCGTTTCCACAGCTCTTGGTCAGATCATTGAACAAAAACCGTACGCCTACCAAATTATCAATGGATCCATCCGCAAAGTGGAGTGTGCTTTTCAGTTGGTGGGAAATGAGGTTTCTTTTGAGTTGGGGAATTACGATGCGAATGCCATTTTGGTGATTGACCCTGTTCTTGTGTTTGCCACTTATTCGGGCTCCGTGACGGACAACTTTGGAATGACAGCGACCTATGGGTACGACGGAACGGCCTATTCAGCAGGTGTCGTATACGGAAATGCCTATCCAACACCAGACAACAATGCCTTTGATGTGAATTCCAATTTTACGGTTCCTTCAAACACGGCGTATGGGATAACCGATGTTTTTGTGTCGAAATACACTCCTGACGGCACCAATATGATTTGGACGACATTTTTGGGTGGTGGTGATGACTTGCAAGGTACGGAAACAGCCCACAGCTTGATCTGTGACAAACTCAACAATGTATACATCTACGGGGCTACATCGAGCACTGACTTCCCGATTGTAAATGGCTATCAATCTACTCATGGTGGCGGTGTCGCGAATGCCAATTTCTTTTTTAATGGGGTATATTTCTCGAATCAAGGAACGGATATTTATGTAGCAAAACTCAGTGCCAATGGGCAAAACTTGATGGCTTCGACCTTTGTCGGTGGTACTGCGAATGATGGAATCAACACAAAAGTTTCTTCGGGCACTTATAATTCTGTTGCGGCCTATGATTCACTCACCTCCAATTATGGGGACCAGTTTCGTGGAGAAATCATGTTGGACCCTGCAGGGAATTGCTTGATTGCATCCTGTACACGCTCAACGGATTTCCCTGTGCTCAATCCTTTTCAGGCCAACAACGCGGGTATGCAAGATGGGGTTCTTTTTAAGTTGACGCCAAATTTATCCAATCTGGTGTGGTCGAGTTACTATGGCGGCACAAACAACGATGCCTGCTATTCGGTGAAAATTGACTCCAGCTTGAATGTGGTTTTTTCGGGTGGCACGAGTTCTAATGATCTTCCGTTCACGATCGGTGGTTGGCAATCGACGTACAACGGAGGAATTACGGATGGTTTTGTGGTGAAGTTAAATTCCGCTGCCACGGCTGTCATTAATGGTTCATACATTGGAACTCCCAACTACGATCAAGTATTTTTTGTAGAGATCGACCGCAACGACAATGTCTTCTTGCTTGGACAGTCGGCTGGTGGTGCTTTTCCTGTCACCAATGCCTCGTTTGTAAACCCAAACAGCAGTCAGTTTGTGATGAAAATGAATCCTTCACTGACCGCTGTCCTTAATTCCACTGTTTTTGGTAATGGGGGCGCGGCTATTAATATTTCACCATCCGCTTTCTTAGTGGATATCTGCGGGAACCTCTACATTTCAGGTTGGGGGGCAAACATCCTTCAATCCACGCCTTTGTCCGGAATGCCGGTGTCTGCGAATGCTTTTCAATCCAATCCTGGTGATGGCTTTGATTTTTATTTACTTGTGATTGCGCGTGGTTTTGATGGGATGCTCTATGGCACATACCTCGGAGGAAACCAAGCAGATGAGCATGTGGACGGCGGAACTTCACGTTTCGATAAAAATGGAGTCGTGTACCAGTCGGTGTGTGGTGGTTGTGGTGGTAATTCTGATTTTCCGACAACGCCAGGAGCATGGTCCAACCTCAATTTGAGTTCGAATTGCAACAACATCGTATTTAAGTTCGATTTTCAGTTGATTCCAAATGCCGAGTTTTTGGCAGATCAAACCTTGGGCTGTGCTGATTTCACAGTGACTCTTGATAATTTTTCGACGCAGTCGGATTCGTATCTGTGGGATTTTGGAAATGGGGATACCTCCACTGTAATCTTCAATCCGACCATAACCTACACGCAGCCGGGTGACTATCTCGTGTACTTGTACGTGACAGATAGTGTTTGTTTACTAACAGATACAGCTCAAATCGCGATTACAGTGACGGATGCCATCCAACTTCAAGTGCAGAATGATGTGGAGCTGTGTTCGCCTGTTCCATTGACCTTTACCGCCAATTCCTTTGGAACGGCAAGCTATTTTATCTGGTCCGAATCGCCCGATTTCAGCAATCCCTTGAATGCACCTCAAGATTCAGTTATTTCGTACCTTCCAAGCGGGAGTATGGTCTTGTATGTCATGGCGGGAAATGACGGCTGTTCTGAGAAAGACTCCGTTGTCGTCACCTTTGTGAG
>CAMBMC010000143.1 GCA_945868555.1 Chitinophaga pinensis
CGGAGGTTTGACCTGCGACAGCGACGATTACTACAATTCAGAGCAGCATTCAAACGCCATTTACTTGCCGAAATTTGAGCGCAACAAGCCCTTATATCTTGGCTTTTTTAACACAGGTGCGTATCAGGAAACAATAGGTGGATTTGGTGGATTGAAGCACTGCTTGATTCCTGAACCAAAACACATTTTGATCCAAAGAGATGAAAATGGAAAGTTACAAACCAAACTTTTTAGTGAAGAACAAACAGCCGCCGATTACCTGAAAATTTTGGGGTATTGATTATAATGAGTTATTTATCAAATAACTAGTCGAGTTTCAAGGTAATATTGAACTAAATGACTATTTTTGTCCTCCGAACGTGCATTATTGTTCGCTATCAGCCCAAAGATGAAACTTGACAAAATTTTCTTAAAGACTAATTCACGATTCTCACAAGAGCTAACTGCATGGGCAGGAGATCTGAATCTTCTTGTGGATGAATTTTCTGAGAAGGGCGAAGATGCCTTAGACGGAATCGACGGATTAGTCATCTTTAGTGAAAATCAAACTGAAGATAAAGACCTTCTTGACTTGAGAGAGAAATTTGATGGTCAACAGAAACCAGTACACAAAATTGATATCAATGGCACCTTGATGGTGGGGGTGTCAAACCTCGACCTCTGGATTGAACGCAACCGCTGTAAAAAAGTCCTTTTTGTTGGTAGCGATTCTCTTGTGAGTAACACAAACTTAGAAAGATACCTTTTGAGTTTGAAGTAAACTTTCTTTAGTTACTAATTACGAGTTACTAATTACTAATTACGAATAAGGTGATTAAACCATCAGCCTTCGAAGAATGGTCAAGTCTTGTCATCTTAAAATCTTAATATCTTGAATTCCATTTGTCCTGTAGCGCAGCGGGTCTTTTGTCCTTTTGTCTGGGACTAAATGAAATTTTCTCAGTAACTTTCCGTTTCGACAAAATGATTATGCTTCGAAGAATTGTATTTATTCTTTTGATTTTGCCACTGTCAGTGCTTGGACAGCAGCAAAACTTCCGTTCTAAATCAGAGCTGGGAGTGATGTTGGGCGGGTCATTTTATACGGGTGATCTCAATCAGTTTCGCTTATTTTACAACACACATGTTGCCGGTGGTATGGTGTATCGCTACAACATCCATTCACGTTTAAGTTTTCGGGCAAATGTCCTTTTTGGTACAGTGTCGGCTTCAGATGAAGATGCAAAACTTTCGCTCCTGGTTAACCGCAATTTGAGCTTTCAATCAAATATTTATGAAGTCGCTGCTGGGGTGGAATTTAGTTATTTCCCCTTTAAGTTAGGCAGTGATAAATACAAAGGCACGGCCTATTTGTTGGCTGAAATCGGTCTTTTCCACATGAATCCTAAAGCGATGTACAACGGTGATTGGGTGGAACTTCAGCCACTGGGCACCGAAGGACAAGGGTCGTCGCTTTCCTCGAAACGAAATTACAGCCTTACCCAGTTGTCGATACCCTTAGGTGTGGGTTGTAAGTTGTCCTTGGGAAAGCGAGCATCTCTGAGTTTAGAATATGGCATCCGCAAAACATTTACGGATTACATCGATGACGTGAAAGCCAATACCTTTGTCGATCGAGGTGCACTTGAACTAGAAAACGGGAGTGTAGCCGCTGCCCTGGCAAACCGAAACATCAATGGCGATGACTATGGGAAACGAGGAAACGCAGTGACCAAAGACTGGTATACATTCTTCGGTGCGATGTTAACCTTCAGAATTGGTAAACCCAACCTGTGCCCGATGAACATGTAACTTTTATTAGTTATGAATTACGAATTACGAATTACGAATTACGAATTACGAATTACGAATTACGAATTACGAATTACGAATTACTTTCATTAGTAACTAATCATTAGTAACTAGTCATTAGTAATTAGCCATTGGTAATTAGCCATTGGTAATTAGCCATTGGTAATTAGCCATTAGTAACTATCCATTGGTAATTCGTAATTAATAATTCGTAATTATTTAATGTCCGTGTCCTTCGTGGCTATTGTCTAGGTTCACAATTTCGATATCGAATACCAAGTCAGCATAGGGAGGAATAGCACCTGGACGCCCCATTTTACCGTAAGCCTGGAAGTAAGGGATAATCAATTTTGCCTTACCACCTTTGCCAAGCATCGCCAAGCCTTCTTCAAATCCTGGGATCATCTTTTGATCGAGATACGTAAAATCCATAGGTGTTCCACGGTCGTATGATGCGTCGAATTGTTTGCCATCAGCGCGGAATGTACCACGATAATGAACGGACAAATGTGTTCCTTTGACAGGCTTATCGCCGATACCCGGATTTTCAATGATGTAAACCAATCCTGATGGAGACAACTGGGCATTTGGATAGGTCTTTTTTACTTCTTGAAACATGAAGTTTTTGTATTCTTCTTCGCTCATGGCAGCGATCTTTTTGAGCTCTTCAGCACGTGCGAGTTCACCAGCCATTAATTTGTTGTACGATGCCATGAATGCATTAGAAGCATCCCATTTTTTTGCATCTTTTCCGATTCGGATAATTTTAACTGTAGTCATTACATCATCTTGTGTAATGGCGTTTACCACATCTTGACCTTGAATGACATGACCAAATACAGTGTGTTTACCATCCAACCATGGTGTTTCTTTGTGGGTGATAAAAAACTGACTGCCATTTGTCGCAGGGCCAGAATTGGCCATAGATAATATTCCAGGACCAGAATGCTTTAGGTCTGGATGAATTTCATCGGGGAATCGGTGCTTAGGACCTCCAGAACCCACCCCGTCTGGATCACCACCCTGAATCATGAAGTCCGCTATTACACGGTGAAACTTCAATCCATTGTAAAAAGGTGTAGTGTACTTTAGCGTATCAAAAATCGTCAATTTACCTTCGGCCAAACCTACGAAACTTGCTACGGTCATTGGTGTTTTTTGGTATTCCAATACACACAGAATAACACCTTTTGTGGTGTTGAATTCCGCATAAATTCCAGGTTCCAATTTCGTTTTCTTTTCTTTACCGGCCATTGTCGTTCCTGTCATAAGGACTGTTGCCAAGAGCAAAAGGGTGATGCGCATGTTTTTCATGTTCTATTTTATTTGTCTATTAATTGCGTTTATCTATTCCCCACAACATCTTGTTTCGGATGGTGTCGAGGAAATTATTGTCTTCAAATTTAACTACATTGATCATAAATTCCGCTTTTGTGATCAATACTTCTTCACCTTGACGAATATTTTTCGAGTTTCCATCCAAACTGATGAGGTATCTGCGCTCACGACCTTCGATGCTCAATTTAATCGGCATGTGGTCAGGAACGACAACTGGACGCACATTTAAGTTGTGTGGTGCAATGGGAGTTAAAATATGAACTTGACATCCAGGAGTAATGATGGGACCGCCACAACTTAAATTATAGGCTGTAGAGCCTGTTGGAGTTGAAACAATTAACCCATCTGCCCAATAGGAATTGAGGTATTTGTTGTCCAAGGAGGCATGGACTGTAATCATGGATGCGGTATCGCGTTTCTGAATGGTTACCTCATTCAATGCAAAGTTGTCTTCTCCAAAAAGGTCTTCTTCGGTCTGGACACGGAGCAATGAACGCTTTTGAAATTCAAATTTCTTCTCGCGAAATTGATTCAGAGCAACTTTAATCTGTTCTTTGGATATGTTGGCCAAGAATCCAAGACGACCGGTGTTTATACCGATGATGGGCACCCCTGAGTCGCGAATAAATCCAACGGTTTTTATAAATGTACCATCGCCACCAAGGCTTATGGTTAAGTCAATGCCACTTTTGAAATCGGCATGGCTTGTAAACTCATCTATTTTTTCGGAAATCCCCCCCTTGGCAACAAGCTGCTCTTTGAGTTCTTTTTCAAGCACTGGTGTCCAACCAAAGGCTTTGAGCACTTCAAATAGTTCGTTGAAATAAACGATGCTTTGCTTGTTGACTTTCCTCCCGTAAATCGCGACGTTCATATCAGAATTTTAAAAATTTCATCAAGGATTCATAACGCGTTTGTATATCTTCGTCTGCCTCGCTGCGTTGAAATGATGCCTTGATGACATAGTCGTAACGCTCGAAGGTTCGGATGATGCTTCCAAGTTCAACTTGATTGATTTTCAGGGTTACTTCGAGTTTTGTAGAATCTGGGCTGCTCATGATGTATGAACTCAAGATGCGCGCGTTGTTGCTTTCAACGATTTGAGCAATTTGCGCCATGGAGTAGTCCAAGGTGTTGACTTCAAGGACAAGGATTCCTCCAATCTCCTTGATGCTTCCTGTATTTGCAATGAGTGACATTAAATGGTACACACTGGTGCAACCCAAGTAGGACTCGTTTTCATCCAAAATAGGCATGATGCTGATGTGAAGATCCGACATTTTCGCCAATACCTCGTAGATATGAGCTTGTGATAAAACATAAGGCCGTGGCAGATGATCGAACAGCACATCGAGTGTTTGATCAAGATCCATTTTATCCAATACATCGGATTCAGACAGCACGCCTACAAAATTTCCATTCTTTAGCACGGATAGGTGAGAAACCTTAAATTCATCCATCCATCGAAGGGCTTTTTCGCCTGTATCCGTATGGGTTAGTGGAGGAATTTCTTCCGTAATCAGTTCTATTGCTCTCATTCGTGAAGCCAAAGTAGTAATTAAGTTCTGAACTTCGTATTTTTGCTCTGCCAAAAAATGTTAGGAATTATGACCAAATTGAGCGTAAACATCAATAAAATCGCAACAATTCGCAACGCGCGCGGTGGGAATACTCCCAATGTAGTGAACGTAGCAATCGACTGTGAACGCTTTGGCGCAGATGGGATTACAGTGCACCCAAGACCGGACGAGCGACACATCACGAGACAAGATGTCTACGATTTGAAGGAGGTGGTAAAGACAGAATTCAACATCGAAGGCTATCCTGACGAAAGATACATGCGTTTGATTGAAGACACCAACCCTGCTCAAGCAACGCTCGTTCCTGATCCACCACATGTGCTTACGTCAGATGCGGGTTGGGACACCGTGAAACACCAAGGTCAGTTGGCAGAATTGGTGAAAGAATTTCGCGGATCGGGTGTGAGAAGTTCCATTTTTGTAGACACCAATCCTGTAAATATCGAATATGCAGCAAAATGTGGGGTGGATCGGATTGAATTGTACACAGGACCTTTTGCGGAAGAGTTTTCGTCAGATCCAATAAAAGCGATTGAAGCGTATGTGTTTGCAGCTGAATTGGCCCGTTCACTTGGTTTGGAAATCAACGCTGGACATGATCTGAACTTGGAAAACCTAAAGTTTTTTAAGCAATCCATTCCTTGGTTGGCCGAGGTGTCAATTGGTCATGCCTTGATTTCACACGCCTTGTATCTAGGACTGGAAAACACCATTCAGCGCTACAAGTTGCTTTTGGAAGATTAATTCTCCTTTATGTGGATTGTGCGCTGTGGGTAAGGCACGCGGATTCCATATTCTCTGAAAAGACGATCAATTTCGAATCGGATTTCAGACTTGTAAATGTTGATTTCCCAACTTTGGTCAGCCCAAAACACCAATTCCATGTCTAAGCCATTTTCCCCAAAATGAGAAAGGCGCACATCAATCGGTTGTGTTTTCCGAACCTTTGGATGTGCCAGGGCAGCTTGTTTGAGTAAGCGCGTCACTAATTCCGCATCGCAACCGTATTCAATCGTTAAGTTTATTTTGAAACGCGATAATTCAGACCCATGGCTCCAGTTTTCTACATATTCTTGGGTGAGTTTTGTGTTTGGGATGATCAGAACATTCCCATCACGCGTTTCGATTTGTGTCGTTCGAATGTTAATTTTTAAAATTTTGGCGACAAATCCCTCTGTTTTTCCATTACTCGATACCTCTACAATATCACCTACTCGAACATTTCCTTCAACCAAGAGTACTATGCCAGCAAACATGTCCTTGAATACATCTTGAAGTCCGAGTCCAAGTCCAACAAAGATTCCGAGTGATCCTGTGATCAACAAAGAAAGGTCAAGCTCTAGCGCTTGTAAACTGGTAAGAAATGCGAAGATGTAAATAATGTATTTTGCAATCTGCACATATACAAATTCGGTGGCGGGGTTGAAGTCAGGTTTTCTGCGTAAACGTTTGCTGATGTATAATTTGACAACGTTCAGGATGATTCTCGCGAAAAAGAAAATCGTGATAATCGAAAGGATATGGTAGAAACTTAGAGTAAACTTTTTCGACTCTATGAGTTTGAAGTTCAGGAAGTCACCAAAAGTGACGTCCTCATTATTGAAGTTAAAGGTCAGTACAGAGATGTACACAGCAACAATATACACACTCTGACTTAGAAGTCTCAGCCACGTGACATTTCTTCCTTCGACGCGGATGTTGGCATTTTGTAAATAGCG
>CAMBMC010000144.1 GCA_945868555.1 Chitinophaga pinensis
GGTGACCAATGGCTGTGGGACGGATACGGAAACGATCACAATCAACTATTCGGAGCCTGCGCCGCAAACGATGACCATTTGTCACCAAGGGAACCGGACACAAGAAACGATGGTGATTCCTGTTTCTGAATGGCCAATGCACCAAGCACATGGAGATATTGTAGGACCTTGTCCAGCTGTGAATCCAACGCCACCGTGCAACCCGCCGTCTATTCAAGTGACGAATCCTACACAAAGTAGTCAAACAGTGCAGCAGACAGCATTTAACATCACGGCGAATATTTCAAACATTGCCAACAATCAAGGTATCGTTTACACGGTGAATGGCAAACCGTTTACGGGCTTCTCGTTCAACAATGGATCCTTCTCGAATTCGGTGAATTTGAATCCTGGTCTGAATACATTTACCATTACGGTGACCAATGGCTGTGGGACGGATACGGAAACGATCACAATCAACTATTCGGAGCCTGCGCCGCAAACGATGACCATTTGTCACCAAGGGAACCGGACACAAGAAACGATGGTGATTCCTGTTTCTGATTGGCCTATGCATCAGGCTCATGGAGATATTGTGGGGCCTTGTCCAGCGGTGAATCCAACGCCTCCGTGCAATCTACCGGTCATTCAAGTGACGAGTCCAACACAAAATGGAACTACCGTACAATCACCTTCATTTGTTTTTGGCGCAACGATTACAAATGTAACAGGCAATCAAGGTATAATGATGACCTTGAATGGGAAACCAACTACAGGCTTCGCTTTTGCCCCAACGAAAGGGGGTAGTTTAACAAGCGGTTTGACCTTAAATCCGGGTAAGAATATCATCGTAATCACAGCAACAAACGAATGTGGAACGGACACCGAAACGATTACAATCAATTATGCACCGCCAGTTAAGCCTGAGAATGGTTCCGGAGGGACTAAACCGGTGAAGCCTGAAATCAAGCCAGCGACAAACGGTGGAAAAGGTGAGCCAGCGACAGAACCGAAAGAAGAAGAGAACAAGGAGATTAAACCCGGAGAAGGAAAAGTGCAAGGAAAAGGAAAGGGTTAATCAAGAATAAAACAGCAAAAAGCCGTCTCAATGAAAAAAGAGGCGGCTTTTTTCGTTTGATATAGCGATTAATAGGCCTGTCATTTTCAAAAGTCGAATCATCTGTTTATATTCGCACCCTTAATAAAATCAGTTGTATGGCTATTATTGGTAAGATACGCGAAAGATCAGGTTTGTTGGTTGTGATTATTGGAATCGCTCTCTTGGCTTTTATCTTGAACGATTATGATAAAATTTTCGGTGGATCAGGCGAAGAGTTTGGTTACGGAACCATCTTTGGCGAAAAGGTGAATAACAAAGAATATGAAGATGCGGTTGCTCAAATTGATCAACAACAACGCATGAAAGCGCAACAAGAACAGCGTGAGTATTCACAACAGGATCAGGATGCTGCTGCGGATAACGCGTGGACCATGATCGTGGACAAAGTAATTCTTGACAAAGAATATGAAGCCCTTGGAATTGATGTAAGCGACAATGAATTTGATGCGTTCTTGTATGGCCGTGATGGTTTCCCAATGCTGCAAGGGACGGAGCAATTTATCGATTCTACAACAGGGGTGTTTAATCCAAAGTTGATGGAAAAATGGATCAATGACCAGGAAACAAATAAGGATCCAGCGGTTCAACAACAATGGGTAGATCAAAAGAAAAAATTGATTGAAGGAAGAAAACGCGACAAATACATGGCGCTGATTTCTCAAGGTGTCTATGTGACGAAGCTTGAATCAGAAGATGAGTACTTGGCACAAAAGGAAGTGAAATCGATTTCTTACGTCGTGCGTCGTTTTAGTGAAATTCCTGATGATAAAATCAAGGTAACGGACAAAGAACTTCAAGCGTACTACGAAAAGCACAAAGAAGACAAAAAGTACGAAAACAAAACAGCAAGTCGGGAAATACGCTTGTTCATGGTCGACATTAAACCGTCCAAAAAGGATACGGCTATGTTTGACAAATCAATGCGTGAAATCAAGAAGCAATTTGCTGCATCTACAAATGACTCTGCTTTTGTTATGCAGAATAGCGAAATCAAATTCTACAGCTCAGCCAAGATTGCAACGGCAGTTCCTGAAGGAAATGAAAAAGCACAAAAATTGATGTCTTACCCCATGTCAATGGACACGATCTTCAGAGCAGCAGCTGTTGGAGAAATTGTTGGACCCTACAGCTACAATGGAAGTTTTATTATCTCTAAAGTTCAAGGATTTACGCCTTCTCGTTTGAAAGCACGTCACATCTTATTGGGAACAAATCAATCGAAAGACAAAAAGCTGATTGCTCAGAAACAAAAAATGGCGGATAGTTTGGTGAAATTGATCAACAAAGACAATTTCGCTGAGTTCGTCACCAAGTATAGCGATGATAAAGGATCTGTTCCTCAAGGGGGTGTGATCGATAACTTTATCGAAGCAGATATGGTTCCAGAGTTTGGAGCATTCGCAGCGACGAAGCCTATCGGAACAATTGCTACAGTGAAAACAGATTATGGGATCCACATCATCGAAGTGCTTGAGCGCGATGACAAAACCTATCCAGTGCTTGCATCAATCTTTAAAGCGTTTAAACCAACGCAAGAAACAATGGACCAAAAAGAGCGCGAGGTGTACGACTTGTTGTACAAATTGGACGCAAAAATCTCGAAGAAAGAAAGCATCAAAGACAAATTGTCGTTGTTTGATACGATTGCTGTTCGCGCAGGATATTTCCCACGCCCTCTTCCAATGAAAGAAGAGGCACCATCTGTGTCTGGATTTACGAATCCGACAACTGCAAATAAACTCTTGGCTTTGGCCTTCAATGACGAAGCGAAAGTAGGTGACCTTGTGGGAGCGCCGATCAAAGACAAAGACAAGTACATCATTGCAATTTTATCATCTATCCGTGAGAAGGGTATTCCTGTATTCGAAGATGTTGAGGCGATGATGAAACAACAATTGATCGAAGAGAAAAAAGCAAAACGTTTCACGAACCAATTGTACAAGGATAAAACCCTTCAGGGAATGGCAAAACGCGGAAACACGGAGGTGATGAAGGCCGAAGTAACGTTTTACTCTGCACAAATTACTGGTGCTGGATTTGAGCCTGAAGTTGTTGGAGCGCTTTTCTCTGCATTGAAAGATGGAAAACGCACATTGCCGTTGAAAGGGAAAATGGGAGTTTATGTTATCCGTATTGACAAAACAATCAAGGCACCAGCTGCTGCAAATTGGGATGTTGAGCGCGACCAAATCCTAGCTGCTATGCGCCGCCAAGTGCAAAGCCAATTCATGGAAGCATTGAAAAAGAAAGCAGAAGTAGTCGACAACCGCAAATTGCGTGACGCGCGAGTTCGCTTCTAATGAAATAACATTTAGTAACAAAGGGGATATCGGAAGGTGTCCCCTTTTTGTTTTAGATCATTCGGTATCGGCTTCCCGGTAAAGGCTTAACAATTCCCTTCATCTCCAAGTGAAAAAGCCGCACATTCAGCGCTGAAATGGCTTGGCCTGTTTGAGCAGAAAGCACATCTATGTGCTCGCCATTTGGAGCAGTCAACAAGTCACAAATGGCACGCTCAATGGCATCCAACTCGTTGAAACAAATGCGTTGAATCGTGGTTGTTGGCGAATCATTCCAGCTCATAAAGGTCAGAAAATCGTCAGCACTTGTGATTAAATGTGCTTTTTGTTGGCGGATTAAATGATTGCAACCTTCGGAGAGAGATTGTCCAATATTCCCGGGAAAGGCAAAAACATCCTTGTTGTAATCGTTCGCCAATTCAGCAGTAATCAAGGAACCGCCGCTTTTCTTGCTTTCAATCACAATTGTTGCATCTGTCATACCGGCGACAATGCGGTTGCGCATGGGGAAATTTTCCCTGTCGGGCTTCGTGCCAGGCAAAAACTCTGTGAGGATTCCACCATGCTCCATCATTTGTTCGGCGGTGCGTTGGTGAACGAATGGATATATGCGTTCAGGACCGTTTCCGAGTACACCAATGGTTGGAATGTTGTGCCGAACACAAAACTGATGTGCACAAATATCTATGCCGTAAGCCAGCCCACTCACCACCGTGATTTCTTTGCCGATGATTTGTTCTAGCAATGATTCACAAAGCCCTATTCCATAGGGACTTGCTGTTCGAGTGCCAACAATGGAAATCATTCGTGGAGCATTTACCTCGTTTTTACCTCGGCCAAAAAGCAAAACGGGGGCGTCGGCACATTGCTTAAGTCGCCTAGGATAATCAGCGTCCAAGAAAAAGTAAGTGGCAATGTTGTGCTTGAGAATGTAGTTGACGTGTTTGTCGGCAAGTGCAATAGCAGCCTCCCGATCCATGTTGCGCAACACATCCTTTGGAATTCCAGTGCTGGAATGTATGGCCTTCATGGATTCTAAAAATACTGCTTCGGCACTACCTAGAGCAGACAAGAGACGCGCTGCTTTTCGGGGACCTATGCCAGACAGAAAGGACAAAGCAATTTTACAATGGAGTTCAGAGTGGTTCAAGGGGGTAATTTTAACTTGAATATACGAAAAATACCAAACACTTACATCCATAATAACGAAACATTGAGTTAACAGATTAAAAATAAAACCCTATTTTCGTTCTCTACTTTCACTATTTACGCGCTATTTATGAGGGGCTTCATATTTCTTTGTTTTCTTGCTTTGCATACGTTGAGTATGTCACAAGTATCAGGAATTGTGGTGAGCGGTGACTCAAAACAGCCAGCAGTTGGGGCGCGAGTAACAGCATCAGATGGCTTGGTTACAGCTACCGATCCTGATGGGAAATTCAAGTTGAATTGCACATCTTTCCCCCTTACCTTAATTACCAAGTTAAACACGTTTTATAGCGATACAACTGTCGTTACAGCTGCGGGAGAAGTTACAATTGTCCTAAAACCAATCGTTCAAGAAATAGGTGACATGGTTGTTACGGCCAGTCGAAGACAACAAGATGTTGAGGAGGTTGCTGTATCTATGGAAATCATTAAACCATCGCTCATTGAAAGCAAGGGGTTCACAAACCTTGAGCAAACCGTGAATCAGAGTCCAGGGGTGTTTACCATGGATGGTCAAGCAAGTATTCGCGGGGGTGGTGGATATTCTTATGGCGCAGGTAGCCGTGTGCTTTTGGTGTGGAACGGAACCCCTATGGTCGCGCCGGATGTGGGAGATGTGAAGTGGAATGCCATTCCAATGGAAAACATGTCGCAGATTGAGATTCTAAAAGGGGCGTCGTCTGTACTCTACGGAAGCGGTGCACTCAATGGAATTGTTGCAATTACGGAACGTGAGCCCGGACTGAAATTGGAGTATAGCGGAAAAGTGCAAGTGGGTGTGTATGGCAATCCGAGGCGCGAAAGTTTGAAATGGTGGACAAAAAACCCAACGTTCTATCAAATGGATGCCTATGTCGGACAAATGTTTAAGCGCGTCGGATATACATTTTCCATGAATGGGTTCACCAATGAGGGCTACCGAAAAGGAGCACTAGAGGAGCGCGCACGTGTCAGTGGGTCGGTGTATTTCAAATCGAAAATACCAAACCTAAAGACAGGGGTATTTTACAGTGCGCAGTACCAGTATACGGGAGGATTTATTTTATGGGAAAGCGATTCATTGGCCTACATAGCGCAGGGAGGAATGGACCCAACTGGACCGGGTTCAACAGTTACCTATCAAAATAACCTCCGACTCAATGTCGACCCCTACATCAAGTATTACAACAAGAAAAACAACAAACATGAATTGCGGACGCGCTATTATTTAGTGACTACAGGCGACCTTTCCAATGTTTACGCCTCTTCGAAAGCAACCATGTATTATGGCGATTACTCCTACCAAAAGAACTTTAATAAGCAGACCACTTTGTTTTCGGGAGCGACAGCCACACAAAACATGGTCTTGAGCCCCGTTTTCGGGAACCACCAAGCTATAAATCTCGCTGGATACAGTCAGTTGGAAACAAGAATTTTAGGCGTGGATGCGACCTTTGGAGTGCGCGTTGAGTATTTTAAACAAGACACTCTTGAAGCAGAATCAAAATTCGTTCTCGGAAAAACAACTCTTCCGGTGTATCCTATTTTCCGAACGGCTTTTCACAAAAAACTAGGTAAAGCAACACACCTTCGCGGATCTTTCGGTCAAGGGGTACGTTTCCCCTCTGTTGCTGAACGCTACACGGCAACATCAACGGGTGGAATCATCATTTTCCCAAATCCATCACTGCGACCAGAAAAAGGATGGGCAGGTGAGGTCGGAATCAAACAGGTCTTTAGAATTGACAAATGGAAAGGGATCATTGATGTTGCTGGATTCATCAATCAGTACACCAACATGATTGAATACACTTTCGGAATTTACA
>CAMBMC010000145.1 GCA_945868555.1 Chitinophaga pinensis
TGGGAAACTATCTTCTTGATCCACAAAATGCCATAGAAGTCATTGCGGGTGAACCCTGCATCATTTATCCCAATCCAACGCAAGGCGAAGTCTATTTTATTTCGTCCACTCCACCTCGTCGTTATCAATGGATCAATGCACAGGGAAAAATTGTTGATCAAGGGAACATTATGTTTCAAGAAACTGCCATTGGAACCGAGAAACTGCAGCCAGGAACTTACTTGTTAAAACTGCAGAATGTGAATGGGCAAATTCAAACCTTTCAGGTGGTAGTGCGCTGATTACTCTTCTAGTAAAAGACCAATGTCGTGAATCAATTTTGTCACATCCTTGGCAGAGGTACCGTCATAATACCCACGAATTCGCATCTTTTGATCGACAAGAACAAAATTATTGGTGTGTATGAAATCGCTTCCCACATCTCCTTGATTCATCACTTCAGCAGGTTTAAGAACGAAGAATGATTTTCTAGCCAATTGATACAACTCCTCTTTTTTTCCCGTTAAAAAAATCCATCGGCCCGCTTTGGCCCCATGACCGTCAGCATAGCGCTTCAATTGAGCCACCGTATCTGTATCCGGATCGACTGTAAAACTCAAAATCCGAAAGCGATTGTCCTGCTTGAATTTGCCATGTACACGTTGCATTTGCTGGTTCATTTTTGGGCAAATTGTTCCACATGTGGTGAAGAAATATTCGGCGACAAAGACCTTTCCTTTCACGGCATCTTGCGTGACCACTTTTCCCTGTTGATCCAAAAATGAAAAATTCCCAATGGTATGTCCAAGTCCTAAACGCTGCAGCTCAGGATCAACCATTTCTTCGTTCAATTCCGCAGGATTGATGATGGGTAATTTTTCTTTTTCTGGCACCGGACGATTGTTGATGTAGATCACCAAAATACAGATGATACTAAAAATGATGAGGAAAAGAATGCGTTTCATGTTAGATGTTAAGACTCTAAGATATTAATATTTTAGGACTTTGATTGTTCTTCGAAAAATTGAGGTTTAATTGCAATTTTCCTAACTCGTAATTAGTAATTAGTAATTAATAATTAATAATTAGCAACTAATCACTCTTTCTTCGTGGGTCAACGCTTCTTATGAAAAGGTTTCTTGTTCTTCGGCTTCGAGTGAATGGCAAACTCAGGTCCTTTGCCCACTGATTCTGGCAATGGCACTTGTTCGATTTCGGCTTCGATGAGGCGTTGAATTTCTGCCAACTTGCGCATGTCCTTCTCATTCACCAAAGTAATCGCCTCTCCTTTGGTATTCGCGCGGGCTGTTCGTCCTACGCGGTGCACATAATCTTCCGCATCGAAAGGCGTATCGAAATTGACGACCAAATTGATTTCTTTGATGTCAATCCCGCGGCTCATCACATCGGTAGCCACCAAAATGCGAATGCGCTTTGAACGGAAGCCGCGCAAGATCTCTTCTCGTTCATCTTGATTCAGGTTGGATGAAACACCTTGTGATTTAATGCCATTCTTTCGCAAGCCTTGCACAATTTCACTCACCCGACTTTTCGATGAAGTGAAAATGATGATGCTTGTATAGTCTTCTCTTGCGATTAAGATTTCTTTGATCAGCGGAATTTTTTGATTGTCGAAAGTGAGGTATACCGACTGCTTTACGCCGGCTGCTGGCTTTGAAATGGATAGTGTTATTTCCTCTGGATTCTTCAATATGCGTTTCGCCAAATCACGTATTTTGGATGGCATTGTGGCGCTGAACATTAAGGTCTGACGGTCGGTTGGCAACTCGCTAATGATGCGCACTAAATCGTCAGAGAAGCCCATGTCGAGCATTTTATCTGCCTCGTCCAATACCAAATGTTTTAGCTTCGAAAAGTCAACATATCCTTGTGCGATGTGTGAGAGCAATTTCCCTGGAGTAGCGACAATGATGTCCGTTCCTTCTTCCAAGGCCTCGCGTTGCGAATCCCAATCTTTTCCACTACCACCGCCATAAATTGTTTTTGATCCCACCGAGACAAAATAGGCCAAGCCCTGAATTTCTTGCTCGATTTGAATCGCCAACTCGCGCGTCGGCACAATGATCAAAGTGTTGATGGAATTGTCTTCCTTGTTGGTGATCTTATCCAAAATGGGCAAAATAAATGCCGCGGTTTTTCCTGTTCCTGTTTGCGCACATGCAATTAAGTCCTTGTTTTCAAGAATTTTCGGTATTGCCAATTCCTGGATCGGTGTCGCATTGACAAATCCCATGTGTTCGATTGCCTCGAGAATCTGGGAGTTGAGAGAGAGTTCTGTAAATTTCATTCCCCGCGAAGTTAGTCAATCTATGCCCTAAAATGCATAAATGCGTTTTTTATGGTATTTATGCGTTTTCTATATTATCAACCTAGTGGCATGAATGGATTGTATCTATTTATATCTGTGGACTTCATATTTCTGAGTGTTCCTCGAATATCGCTCATCTTCATTTTTTAATTTAATGACTAAGCTTTTTTAATGATGGCAAAAAACTACGTAATTTTATACCGTGCTACACGCACAACCCTTCGATGTTTACATTGAAATTTACAATTCATTATTTATTCAAACTAAATACAATCCACATGTATCCACCGGAACTTGTAAAACCAATGAAAGATGATCTAACGAATGTTGGATTCACACAATTAACAACAGCAGAAGAAGTTGACCAAACCATTCAAAACTCACAAGGAACACTTTTAGTTGTTGTGAATTCTGTTTGCGGTTGTGCAGCGGGAAACATGCGTCCTGGGGTAAAATTGTCCCTTCAAAACGCTGTTCATCCTTCTGGAATGGCTACTGTATTTGCTGGAGTTGACTCGGAGGCGACAAACCAAGCACGCAAGTACTTTCTGCCTTACCCTCCATCTTCTCCTTCTATTGCCTTGTTTAAAGACGGAAAGCTGGTACACTTCCTTGAACGTCACCATATCGAAGGAGGTTCCGCTCAAATGATCGCTGAAAATCTTACAGAAGCATACGCGGAGTTCTGCTAAGAATTAAAAATGAAGAATTGAGGGCATTAATATTTTGTTGGCTGAGGTGCGCTAGCAGTCTCGAAGACAAAAATGAAGAATTAAGAATTCATTTCAATAAAAAACCCTCACCAATTTGGCGAGGGTTTTTCGTTTTTATGCGTTCTGTTTAGTTGAATAGAATCGTTCGGCTAAACTGTTCTCCCGAAGATGTTGTAAAGATCAAACGGTAAGTGCCATTGTTGATGCCATTTCGCGACAACTGACATTCTGTTCCATTCACATTCAACTGGTTCAATCGACGTCCGGAGAAGTCATACAACTCAATCTTCATCGACTCATTGCCTTCCCAAGAAATGGTCATCGACTCACTTGCAGGGTTTGGATAGATGGTCAATTGCTCAGCAACCAAGGCCTCAACACCAGATGTTGTGCACACTTCATTTACTGGCGATCCATCACAGTAGTTGATCGCATACAAGTTTGCGGTTTGCTGACGTACATTTTCTGGTTGAAGTGGTGCGTCTGTACAGCCCAACTGTTTTACCAAGAAGTCGCGAACAAAGTTTACCGTTGTGTCCATGTAAGCGATGCTTGCCGCTGAAGTACCGGCATAAGGTACGTGTGGCGCATTCGGGAATGTGTAAAACTGGTGTTCCAATCCAACAGCACAAGCGCGCTCATGCAGCATGCGGCTACCGTCCAAATACATCAATGGCACACCCGGATTTACAACACCGCGGTTGTACAACACTGTTCCGTCATTCGTTCCATGCACGGAACACAATGGAATATCTCCGGCTTCAAGCCAGCTGTAACGTGCCAAAGCACCGCAACCATTGATGACTGCGTGTACTTTCGTTGAATAACCTGGATTTCCTGATGTGCCTTCCAAGCCACCCAATCCTTGAATCGCAGCACCATTCAGGTAATCACTGATTTCGCATGGATCATTCAAATATGCCACATGCAAGGCTGTAATTGCGCCTGCCGAACTTCCACCAATAAAGATGTGGTTTGTGTCAATCTTATAGGTGTTTGCTGTCGCAGCATCTTTATAGAAATAGCGAATCGCACCTTTCAAATCTTGCACCGCACGAACCACGGCTTTCACTGCATTTGCCGAATCAAAAGGAAAGAAGCCTACTCGGTAATCGATACTCGCACAGGCATATCCTTTCTTCGCAAAGCGTTGAGATAGTGTCGCTACATCAATGTCCGTTTTCGAGCCACCGATAAAGCTTCCGCCATGCACCCAAATGATCAATGGACGAGCCTGAGCTGTGTCACCTGTCGGTGAATAAAAGTCCAATTTTAATGTTGTCGCTGCACCACTCCATGAGTTGTTTTGTCCAAAAGTGATGTTGCTTGTTGTCGTCACATTCGGATATACATCCGAAGCATAGCGACCTGTTGCACAGGGCTGAGCCAAAAGCGTCGTTGCTGTTAGGCAGCCCAATAAAAAAGTAACAATTTTCATAAATGATAGATTAAATTATGGGAATAAAGTTGCGTTATACGCCCCAGCATTGAGCTCAGGAATTCGCGCTTGGTATTGCTTGTTGATTGCTTTGATAAAGGCATTGGCCAAAAGTGCGTTTCCGCGTGGATTGAATTGCACACCATCGAGGGAATACGCTCCGCCAGAAACAAATTTCGCACTCATGGAAACCCCATTGTACACAAATCCGTCGGATAAATTGGAGACAAATGCATCAACATCAACCACTGCAAGGTTGTGTTGTGCTGCCAACGAACGAATCACCGTGTTGTATTCTTGAATGCGCGTTCGCATGAACTCAAGCTCCGGATTTGTCAAGATGAACTCATTGCGCAAGGGGAACAAAACCCCCATTTGGTTGCATTTCACGGAATCCAAAGGAACGCTCAAGAGTAAACACTCCCCGGGCAATAGTTGTCGTACAGCAAAACTATTCGCTAAAGGATCGATGACCATGAATGGATTTGCACCCACCTGAAAAGAAAACCCTAAAGCATTGTACACACTATTCAAGGTTGTGGCATTCGGAGCATCTAGATTCAATCCGTTGTAAGGAATCGTCGTGAAATAGGGCATTTTTGACACATCTGGAATGGTCGCTAACACACCCTTTGATCCTGTAGCCACCATCTGATTGACAACAGGGGCGTACAAGACCTCAAATTCTTGCGCCGTCAAAAGCATAGAATCTTTTGCACCAGACTTCGCATACTTCAACACCTCATCCACCCCTAAGAAAAGAGAAAAAAATGTTGGGTTTGCGGCGAGTGCATCATCCAAGACACTGCCCGTTGAAGACGATGCCATGCGCTTGTAATAGTTGTTTTGATTGGAATAAGCTGGGCTAGAAACATAGGCCATAAACAATCCAGGTATGCCATAATTCCCGAACAAAGCCGATGGATTGTAGGTGTTGTCGTTCCAAATGCTTGCGTCTCCGCTTGTTGCAACGCGCACTGGGGAAAGGGACGTTTCACCTTTACAATCCGTTTTATAGCCCAAGATCATTTTTGACAAGCCCGAGAAACTTATGCCAACAGATCCTTCGGCAACGAGCGGTTGATAAAAAGCTCCGCCACCAACAAGTGACAATTGCTGTGCTATCAGTGCGGGCAAGGAATTCTCTTGTCCTTCGCGGTACAAGGCATCGTCCATGAATCCTGAGGTATGAATCCCTCCAATCATCACGAAACGCGTCGGATCGATGTCGCCCTTTGAAAACTCAGGACTCTGGTAAGACGGCTTACAAGCTCCCAATCCGAGGAGTAGAGAGACCGCGGCAAGCGTAAAAAGTTTATAGTTTACCATGTGTATATGAATGAGAATCCCGGAGCGATCGCCTTTGTCGTGAACGTTCCATTGAGGTTAGTTTCTAGATTTTTGTCAGTACGCTGAATCTGTGTGTAATACACCGATGCGTCGAATGAAAAGTGTGTATTGAATCGATAACTCAATCCAGCGGTAAAATAAGCACGATTTTTATCTGGTGTTTCTGGTGTCACATACCCATTTTGAACTGGGGAAAAACCATATCCACCGCCGAGGCGCACATCGAGCTTCTCTGTGATTTTATGTTCAACTCCTCCGCGGAATGCCACAATATCCTTGTACATGCGCGCCGATTTCGTGTCAATCAGTGAGCTCGTGTTAACGGCATAATCAAAAGCCAAGGTGTCGTAAGCCTTCCAACCCACATAGTTGATATCGAGAACGGCCTTCCATTTTTTGTTAAACGTGTAGGCAACACCCAAAGTAGCAACAGCTGGAAGTGGAAGAGATGATGAAAAGGTTCCATTTGGAAAACTTGCTGTTAGCGATGATGGCACCGTGAACGTTGCTTGTCCAGTATTTACTGCCATATTCACTTGAGAGCGGTAAGTTAGTCCCAAGGTAAGAGCTGATGTTACGTTGTATGAA
>CAMBMC010000146.1 GCA_945868555.1 Chitinophaga pinensis
AGAAGAATGAAAATTATCGATGTTCTCATTTTATGCGTATCGGGGTTAATGTGTATCCTTTACCTTGAAGCAAGCGAACGACTCCATTGGGACCGCCTAAATGTCCTGCTCCAACAGCAATGAATGTAGAATGCGATTTGATATGTTGAATGATTAAAGGTATCCAGCGTGAATTTCGATCGTCAAGAAAAGTTGCTTGTTCATCCACAATCACGCTTTCTTGATCTAAAATCATCATGTACATAGAGTCGATGTTCTGATCTACGTAAAGTTGTTCCATTTCGCGTGTTTGCTGCATGATTTTTTCTGGATTGCGAATGCTTTCCATCACCATTTCTGTTTGTTGTTCTTTGCTTAGGTGGTCAAAAATAGCCATTTGATCGGCAGCTGTTTCGAGTCCGGAAATTGGAATTTTATTCGTGATAGCGAGTGCTTCGAATCTTCGTTCATAAGATTCCATGTTGCCGATGAACTTCCATTGAGTAGCCAATTGAACGAACACAAAGGGCTTCATGGAATCCATGGTTTTTCTGAAGAGCGTCTCCTTCATGCTCAAATTCGCGGATGCCCATTGAAAAAGACTATCGCTCTGTTCTTTCGAGAAGTAGTCGAAAAAACTTCCTTCCTTCAAAGTCAACAGTGACATGCTTTCCTCACGGGTTGGAAGTCCAGGCAACTCCATGACCAATTCCTCCGTGCTCAGCATCAGCTTTTCAAGTTTATCTGGAAAGAAGAAGTATTCCGGCTCAATCATGTGCATGGTTCCGAAGAGATAACTCGGAGCAGACAATCCGGGGCCTTCAATCTTCCAAAGTAAAGATGACTTCTTTAGCGGATACTCACTTACTTGAGCAGAAAGATGATGCGCAAAGCATAAAAGCCAAATCGCAAGGATTTTTTTCATGATCAAAGGCTTAATTCCGCCAAATAATGATCCTCTTCTTCGTGCAAACGTTTTGCTTTCAAACCAACATTGCTGGCGGCTTCAAATAGATTGTCAAAATCCACATACAACCAGTCAAACCAGGGTCCTTTTTCCTTTTTGTAGCTCATTTGGAATTTGAAATTCCCGTAGTATTCCGTGTTTAGATCTACCCAAAGTGAGCCATCTTCATCTTCATACAAATATCTGATATCAGAACTGTCGCACAAGATTTTACCTCCCTCGTTCAACAGTGATTTCGCATGTGCCAGTGTGTTTTCTAGATTGGAAAGTGTTCCAGCGATGCCAATTCCGTTCATCAACAGCAAGATGGTATCGAAACGTTCCCCGTTTAAATCAAAAAAATTGAGTTCACGTGCGTTCAAGCCATTTCGTTTCATGTAATCAACGGCTCCTTTTGAAATGTCTATCGACAGGACCTCGTGACCCCGATCACTCAACTCGAGGGAATGTGTTCCACTTCCTGCACCTACGTCCAAGACGCTGCCTTTGCAACGGTCAAGCGCCAATTGCTCAATCTGTGGCATTTCGTCAAATGTGCGAAAAAGCACTTCGAGAGGAATGATGTCGTCGTCGCAAATATCAGAACTGACAATGATATCGATAGGTAGTTTTTTTTCGGCGTATTCAAGAATCGCTGCGCCGACAGGGTCTCCAGTAAAGTGTGTCATTAATAATCGTATTGGTCGTATCCTGATAAATCTTCATCTGTGCCAAATTCATCGGAATCTTCGTCATCCTCATCGTCGTCGAAGTCATTGTCATCCCCTTCATCAATAAGCAATTCCTCATTGTCAGGCACCAAACGCGAATCTTCAGGGGGAGCCATGCCAACAGCCATCAGTACTTCAGGAGCAACAGGATTTTCCTTTTCATAGCCGATTAACTCAATCAAGAAGATCCACATACGCATGAAGTCATATACCAAGATGAATTTTTGATCGGGCTCTTCAAGGAAATCTTTAATGATTGCTTCTTTCATCACTGCTGACGGCGAATCGATAGAGTCGTCGTCGTAGGACAAGTCCATTAAACTAATTTCATGTCCTTTGTCCCAAGAATCATTGGACACGTAGAAACTCGCCATCTGATCGCCTTTGAATCGAAAAGAGGACATGATTGCTTTGTAAAAGGACTCGAAATTGTCAGTATCACTGATCAAGATATCTCTGAATGCTTCGTTTTTGCTCTCAGAATCGAGTAAAACTCTGAATTTTAATCCGGCCATAATGTACTTTCTACAGTAGTATGTAAAGATAGAATTATTTGTCTAAAATCGGTGCAACAAGCACGGGAAGTCCTATTTCTTCCCCGATTTTTAGCATGTAAAGCGTCGCTTCCTTCGGATCATTGGCAATTTCACCTTCTAGAATCGCCTCTTTGATGCGCGCCTTGATGTTTCCAATATGGGCACACGGACCTAGATCAAAGGTACGCATGATGAGTTCTCCCGAAACGGGAGGTTGAAAGTTTCGGATGCGGTCCTTTTCTTCAACGGCTTTGAGTTTCTCAATCACCATCTCGAAATTCTGCTTGTATTTCCGAACCTTGAATTCATTTTTCGAGGTAATGTCAGCGTTGCATAAGGTCATCAAGCCTTCGATGTCATCGCCTGCCTCACACAAAAGTCTTCGAATGGCCGAATCTGTCACCGAACCTTTTACTAAGGCAATTGGACGAAGGTGTAGTCTAACCAATTTCTGAACGAATTTCATCTTGTGGTCCAAGGGCAGTTTTAAGCGCTGAAAGACTTTAGGAACCCAACGTGCACCAAGGTCTTCATGCCCGTGAAATGTCCAACCCACCTCTTTGTCGAAGCGTTTTGTTGGTGGCTTTGCGATGTCATGCATGATGGCTGACCAACGCAGCCAAAGGTCTGAACTGGCTTCCGCTACATTGTCTAACACTTCGAGCGTGTGGTAAAAATTGTCCTTATGGGTTTTGCCATCTATGGTTTCCACGCCATGCAGGTTGACCATTTCTGGAAAGAATTGATGCAGGAGATGGGTGGAAAAAAGGAGTTTGAATCCTCTGGAGGGTTGTTTGCTCAGAATGATTTTGTTCAATTCATCCATGATACGTTCACTAGAGATGATATCCAAGCGTTTCGCATTCTCAAGGATGGCTTGAAGGCTGCGGTTTTCGATTTTAAATTCCAATTGAGTGGCAAAGCGAATCGCCCGCATCATGCGCAAGGGATCGTCCGAATAGGTAGTATTTGGGTCGAGTGGGGTTCGAATAATGCCATTGTTCAGGTCGTCAATCCCACCGAATGGATCAATCAAATCGCCGTAGGTTTCGGCATTCAAGCTCAAGGCCAAGGCATTGATCGTAAAATCACGACGTTCTTGGTCTTCTTTCAAGGTGCCATTTTCGACAATCGGTTTGCGCGAATCACGTTGGTACGATTCTTTTCGTGCACCGACAAATTCGACATCCAAATCTTTGTACTTGAAATGAGCGGTTCCAAAGTTTTCAAACAGTGAGACTTTCTTCACGCGAAGACGTTCTGCGCAGCGCTTGGCGAGTTCCATTCCGCTTCCAACCACGACAATGTCGAAGTCCTTGCAGGGGCGTCCGAGCAAATGGTCACGCACATAGCCGCCAATCACATAAGCTTCAAGTCCTTCTTCAGCAATAATCTGCGAAGCGACTTTGAAAACGGGATGGGATAGGGCGGAAGCGTAATTTTCTGACATTGCGGGCACAAAGATAGATTTTTATTTCCGTTGTGTACGAAGGCACATTGAACAGGATCTAGCGAATGACTTTCACCGTTCCATCCAAGCCGATTTTAATGATTTGCGATGGGGTGGACATCTTTTCAATGAGACGTTCTTCGAGAATCGCACCGACATGTTGTTTGATGGAGTCATCGATGTCGTCGTAACAGGTAGGTGCTTTTTGACCGGAAATATTGGCGCTCGTGCTGACAATTGGCTTTTTCAAGGCGCGAATGAGTTTGATGCAGTTTGGATCTTTCGTAATTCGAATGCCTACAGATCCATCTTCCGCGAGCACACTCGGAGCGAGGTCTTTTGATGTCGGATAGATGATTGTCAAAGGGCTAGATGCGAAGTCCGCGAGTTCGTAGCAGACCGGGTTGAACTCAGGAACGTATTTTTCCAAGAGTTGAAATCCATCCACAAGGAGGATAAAGCTCTTTTCTTCCGGACGATTTTTTAAAGCCAATACCTTTTGGCAGGCTTCCTCATTTGTGGCATCGCAGCCCAAGCCCCAGATCGTATCCGTAGGGTAGAGGATGGTCCCTCCGTCGCGCAGTTGATCAATGACTGTATCGATAGAATTCATAGCTTCGGTTTTAATCCAGCAAATCTGGACGTCGTTCTTGGGTTCGTTTCAGTGCTTGGTCCTCTCGCCACTTTTCGACGAGTGCGGTATTTCCTGAAAGCAACACTTCTGGAACCCGCCATCCATTGTATTCTTCTGGTCGAGTATACACCGGTGGCGAAAGTAGATTGTCTTGAAAGCTATCCGTCAGCGCTGATGTTTCATCGTTGAGAACGCCAGGGATCAGGCGAATAATGGAATCTGCTACAACCGCAGCCGCAAGTTCACCACCCGAAAGCACGAACGATCCAATTGAAATTTCTTTGGTGATGTAATGTTCGCGCACCCGTTCGTCCACGCCTTTGTAATGTCCACAAAGAAGAATGAGATTCCCACCAAGTGATAATTGGTTGCACAGGGCTTGTTCGAGCACTTCGCCATCGGGCGTCATGTAAATTACTTCGCTGTAGTCGCGTTCACTTTTGAGCTGATCAATTACTCGGGCAATCGGTTCGATGGTCATCACCATGCCTGCACCGCCACCATACTGGTAATCGTCCACCTGCTTTTGTTTTTGCAAGGAATAATCGCGGATGTTGTGCACGTGAACCTCGGCTAGGCCTCTATCTTGAGCACGTTTCAGGATCGAGTGAGAAAAGGGGCCATCCAGCAAGGCGGGAACTACGGTAAGGATATCGATACGCATGGGGCAAAGGTAAGGATATAAAAAATGAAGGATGAAGAATGAAGGATTAAAAATGACCTTCTACGCTTGTTGAGCTTAGAAGGTTGACGGATGGTGGGGATTAAGAATTAAAAATGAAGAATGAAAAATGGGGCTCTCTCGAATTGAGGTTTAAATCCTTTTTTTTGGCGGTGTATAAGAGTGTGTTAAAGAAAAAGAAAATATTTTGGTGAAAGAATTAAATAACAACTTGACACAGTTTATTGAACACTGCATAATAGGAATGGGAAATCAGTCTTTTTATAGATTTCCATCCCTTCCAAACTTTCCTCTTTCATTCTTGTTCTACTACTGAACAGTACTCCTGCTCTTAGGATTTCTTAGTTTGATGTTGATTGTCGCTGATGCATTGCAATCATGAAAAAGTCATAGCTTGAAAATCAAATAGCATGGAGGAATAAATACAAGCAGTGGCAAAAGCACATTTTCAAACAGATTATCAAGCCATCCTCAAACACGTGGATGACATCGATCCGCTACGGTATGGAAAAACCAGAAACTACATCGATGGTGACGTCACCTATTTGTCTCCCTACATTTCACGAGGCGTCATAAGCACCAAGTTTGTCTTGGATCGCGTTCTGAAAAAAGGTTACAAAATCTCGGAAATGGAACCTTTCGTCAAGGAATTGTGTTGGCGGGATTACTTTCAGCGGGTGGCACAAGAAAAAGATGTGAATGTGGACATCAAACATCCACAAGTTAAAGTGTCCAATAACGAGATTCCCAAGAGAATTTTAAGTGCGGAGACAGGAATTGAAGGAATCGATGCAGCCATACAAGGTTTGTACGAAACAGGATACATGCACAACCATTGTCGGATGTACACTGCTTCTGTGGTTTGTAATATCGCAGGTTCACATTGGCAGCATCCCGCTCAATGGATGTATTACCATCTGCTCGACGGCGATTGGGCGAGCAATGCCTGCAGTTGGCAATGGGTCTCTGGCGCGAATAGCAATAAAGCGTATTATGCCAATCAGGAAAATGTCAATACCTATACCCGCACTCAACAACAGCAAACCTGGTTGGATAAACCGTACGAGGAACTTCCTTCGATGGGTGTTCCTGACGAATTGAAAGAAACAGAACATGCATTACTTTCTGTAGAACTGCCGACTAGTGAGAAGTGCGAAATCGATCCAAGCGTGCCAACCTTTATTTACAATTATTACAACCTAGATCCATTGTGGCACAGGGGAGAGGAGGGCAGTCGTGTTTTATTGATCGAACCAGATTTTTTCGCGAAGTATCCCGTGAGTAAAAAGTGTATGAAGTTCATGTTGAATCTGAGTCAGAATATTGAAGGAATTCAGCTGTATGTAGGGTCATTTCAGTCGTTCGTTGATCACTACAAGTGCTCGTCCATA
>CAMBMC010000147.1 GCA_945868555.1 Chitinophaga pinensis
GAGTGAAATCTGTATTTAACATAACATCAACCAAATAATGACCACCAATTTTTTCTTCTTCTGGCAAGCAGCCGTGAAAAGCATAAATTTTTATTCCATTGACCTCAATTGTGTGTTTCATGCTTTGTTTTTAAGCGCTTCAACTGAGATAAGTCCTTGATTCATACGCGATAAGCACTCTTCCTTTCCAAGAAATTCAGAGATTTCGAACATGCTCGGTCCCATTCCAGTTCCTGTCAGTAAAAGACGAAATAGTGGTAGAACTGCCCCAATTCCCAAATTTTTCTCGGCAAGGAATGTTTTGAAGTTGTTTTCGATAGTTTCTTGATCGAAGTTCTCTAGATTTTCCAAAACGGTTTTCCACTCACCCAAAATTTCAGCCGAGTCGTCTTTCCATTTTTTGGAGACGGTTTGATCGTCGTAAGTTGTCGGTTGTTCAAAAAGGTATGTGCCATCTGATAAAATGTCGCGAATGAATGTCGCTCGTTCTTTCATTAAGTGACAAATCGTTTCCAGGGATTTTGAATCCAGTGGAGATTCCATTTCTCCAGCAAGCATTTCAGCCAACTCCTTCTCAGGAGTCATGCGCAAATATTGCTGCTGAAACCATTTCGTTTTGTCGGGATCAAACTTCGCCCCCGCTTTGGCAACGCGATCAAGCGTAAACACGTCACACAACTGCTTTAAAGAAAATATTTCTTGCGGTGTTCCAGGGTTCCATCCAAGGAAGGCCAACATGTTGATGAACGCTCCAGGAAAATATCCCTTCTCACGGTATCCTGAATACAACTCACCCTCAGCGGTGTGCCAGTCAGTTGGGAATACAGGAAAGCCTAAACGATCTCCATCACGCTTTGATAGTTTTCCATTTCCATCAGGACGAAGTAATAAGGGCAAATGTGCAAATTGTGGACAATCCCATCCAAAAGCTTCATACAACATAAAGTGAAGCGGCGCAGATGGTAACCACTCTTCCCCGCGAATAACATGACTGATTTCCATTAAATGGTCATCAACGATATTTGCAAGGTGATAGGTCGGCATACCATCACTTTTAAATAATACTTTATCATCGAGATTGTTCGTGTTCACGACTACCCATCCACGAATAATATCATTGAAGCGGATGTCTCTGTTGCGCGGCATCTTCATGCGAATAACATAAGGAACGCCCTCAGCCAACATGGCGTCTATTTGATCTTGTGAAAGCGTTGTTGAGTTCTTCAATGTTGTGCGCGTCACATGGTTGTATTGCCAGTTGGGCATTCCCATCTGTTTTGACTTTTCGCGCATGTCGTCTAGTTCCTCCGCAGTGTCAAAGGCATAATAAGCCGCATCACTCTTCACCAGTTGTTCGGCGTAGGGACGGTACAAATCTTTGCGTTCAGATTGCACATAAGGACCGTAATCTCCTCCAATACCCGGGCCCTCCGTGGGCATAATTCCACACCACTTCAACGAATCCATGATGTAGTCTTGTGCACCGGGAACGAAACGTGTTTGATCTGTATCTTCAATTCGAATGATAAAAGTTCCGTTGTTTTTCTTTGCGAAGAGGTAGTTGTAAAGCGCTGTTCTTACCCCGCCCATGTGCAATGGTCCTGTGGGTGATGGGGCGAAGCGAACGCGTACGGGCTTGTCAGACATGTAAATCTATTTTGCGCAAAGATAATGAGATTTCGCTGAGGGACAGAGAATCATTGGCTGTTATGTAACTCATAATGTGACGTTTTTTGTCCTATCGGGTTGTTCATCGTGAACGAATTGAAGAATATGTTTTATTTTAGTGGGTTAAGCCGAAAAGTACGCATGATGGGGAGTACATTTGATCAATTGTTGGAACAGATAGACGCGTTTATCCGGAAGTATTATAAAAACCAGATGATTCGTGGTGTTTTGTTGTTTGTGGGAGTATTCCTTTTTACATTACTTTTTACAACCACTTTGGAGTATTTCGGTCGTTTCGGATCATTGACACGCGCTGTGTTCTTCTTTGGTTTTATCTTTATTAATCTCGGCATTCTTATTCGATTCATTGCCATTCCAGTACTCAAGCTTTATTCTTTTGGTGCTCGAATCGATCGATATCAAGCTTCAGAAATTATAGGTACATTTTTTCCAAACATTTCAGATCGACTTAAAAACACCCTTCAGTTGCAGGATGATTTAGCGTCGAATTCAGGAAATATAGAGTTGCTTCGAGCAAGTGTTTTTCAGCGCGCCAATGCATTAACGGCTGTGCCTTTTTCTTCAGCAATTGATTTTAAGGAGAATAAAAAGTACGCGAAATATCTGATTCCCATTTTCTTGGTTTTTGTTGTTGTAGGTGTTGCCGCGCCTTCCCTTCTTCTTCAAGGAACCAATCGTGTAGTCAACTACCAAAAGGAATTTAAACCTGCCGCACCATTCACTTTCATTCTAAGCAAGCCAAATTCTACAATTGAAGAAGGGCAAGACTTTCCGGTTGAAGTACGTTTAAAAGGACGGGATTTTCCGGATCACATCTATTTGGTAAGTGAGAACGGGAAGTTTTTAATGACTCGAAAGGCAAAAAATCTGTTCACAGGCATCATCAGGAAACCTAAAGAATCAGGATCTTTCTTGTTTGAGGCGAATGAATTCAGTAGCGATATGTATCAGTTGACTGTTTATGGTCGTTCAGCCATAGGGAAGATGGAAGCAAAGTTGACTTATCCGGCCTATCTAGGAAAGCAAAATGAAGTGATTGCGAATGCGGGAGATCTGACCTTACCCGAGGGGACAGTGATCGATTGGAGTGTCTTGACTAAGAATACAAGTTACGTCGATTTTGTTTTTAATGGCGAGAAAAAGAGATTTACGAACGAAGGTTTTGCGGTAACAAAGAAGCTTACCGAAACAGCAAGAGTAAACATCTACATGAAGAACTCGTATCACAACAAGGTCGACTCAAGTGGCTTTCAATTGAGCGTGATAAAAGACGCCTATCCTTCCGTCGTTGTGAATGAAGTGCAAGACACCGTTTCTGATGGCTTACGTTTCTTTACCGGTCAGGTTACCGATGATTACGGGTTGACTGGCCTGAGCTTTGTGTATACGATGATTTCAGAAGACGGGAAGCGTCGTGAAGAACGTCTCTCTGTGCGCAAGGTTGCCGGAACAGATTTACCCTTTGATTTTGCTGTAGATTTTCGTCGAGAGAAAGTAAAACTGAACGACCGGATTGAATATTATTTCGTTGTTTCAGACAATGATGGTGTGAATGGTGTGAAGTCAACACGGAGTCAAGTGTTTACCTATAAATTACCGTCTCTTGAAGAGTTAAACGAAAAGCGTGATGACGACCAGGAAAAGATTCAAAATGATTTGTCGAGTATACTAAATCGCACTAAGGATTTTCAAAAGGATGTCGAGAAAATGAAGAAAGACATCATGAATTCAAAGAACAGCGATTGGAACAAATTGAATCAAGTGCAGCAGCTTCAGAAAGAACAAGAAAGCCTTAAGAATTCTTTGGAACAGTTACAGGAGCAAATGGAACAAAGCGCCCAACAGAAGGATCAACTTTCAGAAATGGACCAAGAACTACTCGACAAACAGGAAATGATCGAGAAGCTCTTAAATGAAGTGATGGATGATGAATTGAAAGCGTTATTAGAGAAGTTGGAAGAGTTGCTCAAGCAGAATGACAAAGAAGAACTAAAGGATAATTTAGATAAGCTTGAGCAGTCATCTGAAGACATGAAGAAACAGTTGGATCGAAGCTTAGAAATGTTAAAGCGTCTGCAGGTAAACGAAAAAATTGATGACATTGAGAAAGAGTTAAAAGAGCTGTCTAAGGAACAGGAATCGCTTAAAAAAGACATCGAAGAGGATAAGGTTAAAAAAGATGACGCGATTAAAAAGCAAGATGACATCAATAAAAAGTTTGATGAGTTAAAGGAAGATCTAAAGAAACTGAATGACTTAAACAAAGGCCTTGAACGACCTATGGATTTAGGTGATACAGAAAAGAAAGAAGGTGAGATTACGGAAGATTTGAATGAGGCGAAGGAGGGCTTAGAAAACGCAAAAGAGAAAAAAGCTGGCGAAAATCAGAAAACGGCCGCCGAAGGGATGAAGGAAATGGCCGAACAAATGGACATGATGCAGCAGCAATCGAATCAACAACAAGAGGAAGAGGACATAAATTCTTTGCGTAATATATTAGAGAGTTTAATGGCCTTGAGTTTTGATCAGGAAGAGGTGATGAAACGTTTTGCAAGCATAGGAAGCAACGACCCTGCCTACCGAAGATATGGACGCAAACAACGTGCGATTATTGATGACACCAAGATTGTGCGTGATAGTTTAATGGCTTTAGCAAAACGTCAACCAAAGATTGCCTCTTTTGTAGATAAAGAGTTGAATACAATACGGGAGAATCACATCTTGTCATTAGAGGATATTGATGAACACCGGAAGTCGAATTTAGGGATGCATCAACAGACAGTAATGACTTCCTACAACAATTTGGCCTTGCTCTTGAATGAAAGTTTGCAACAAATGCAGCAACAAATGCAAAGTCAAAAGTCAGGAAGTGGTTCCTGTTCGAAGCCTGGGGGTTCGAAGCCGAAGAGTGGAGAATCAATGAATTCAAGCGATATGAAGCAGATGCTTAAAAAACAATTGGAGCAGATGCAAAAAGGACCTAATCCTGGTGGTCAGAAACCAGGTGATAAACCAGGAGAAGGCCAAGGAAACAAACCTGGTCAGGAAGGCATGGGAATGCAGGGTTTAGGTAATAAAGAGATTGCTAAGATGGCCGCTGAACAAACGGCTATTCGTCAACGTTTGGAGCAGTTGAGAAATGAAATGAACAAAGAAGGTAAGGGTAAAGGGAATCAATTGAATCCATTGATTAAGGAGCTTGAAGAGCAAGAGCGCGCCCTGATCAATAAACAGTTTTCGAAGGATGTGATTACGCGACAAAAGGAGATTTTGACTCGTCTATTGGAGAGTGAAAAAGCGTTGATGGAAAGGGGTTTTGAAGAGAAGCGCGAATCGTCTTCTGGTAGAAATGAAAATAATGGTAACAATATTTTGTTTGATGAGTATAACCGACAGAAACTAAGACAAATTGATTTGCTTCGAGCCATTGATCCTGTGTACAGAAAGTACTACAAGGATAAGGCGAATGAGTACTTCAATGGATCTTTATAATCGGTAGATCGATGAAAGAAGGATATGAACTTATTGAAACACTAAGAATTCCATCGTCATTTGAGCATGTTGGAAAAGTAGAAACGCTAATTGACCGTGTCTGCGCGGATTTATCAGTGAACGAGGATTACTATGGGAACGTCTTAATCGCGGTCACAGAGGCTGTCAATAACGCAATTATACATGGAAATAAGCGACAAGAAACCCTCGAGGTGGATGTGGCTGTTGGCGATGGCGGCGAAAGCTTTTGTTTTAGTGTTTCAGATGAAGGACCGGGGTTTGATTCATCCAATCTTCCCGACCCTACTGCTCCTGAAAACATCTTACAAGAAAATGGTCGCGGAATCTTTCTTATGCGAAACTTATCGGATGAAGTTGAGTTCGATAATTTAGGCAAAACCGTGAATATTTATTTCTCGAAACAATGATTTCATTTGAGTTTATAGACGTTAAAGTTCCGGAGTTATCTTCGGAACTTTTTTCTTTATGGTTGAACGGTGTTGTTGCTGAAGAGTCTAAGTTAAATGGCGAAATTACCCTGATATTTTGTTCGGATGAGCATTTGCTGGAAATGAATCGGCAGTATTTAGATCATGATTATTATACGGATATCATCACCTTCGATTATACAGAAGAGTTAGAAGTCTCCGGTGATTTATTTATTTCGATTGACCGCATTTATGAAAACGCTTTTGAAATGGCAGTATCGCGTGAAGTGGAGTTAAGACGTGTTTGCGTTCACGGCGTGTTGCATTTGTGTGGTTATGGAGACAAATCAGAAGATGAATCGCTAATAATGCGCTCAAAAGAGAATTATTATCTAGATAAGTATGTTTCACGTGAAACATAAAGCCTGATGTAGTTGTAATTTTGTTTCACGTGAAACAATTTTCAAGATGCTTCAAGAATACGATGTGATTGTGGTCGGCGCCGGCCACGCTGGTTGTGAGGCCGCAAACGCTGCTGGTAAAATGGGCTCAAAGGTTTTGTTGGTCACAATGAACATGAACACCATTGCGCAGATGAGTTGCAACCCAGCTATGGGCGGCGTGGCGAAAGGACAGATTGTTCGTGAAATCGATGCTCTCGGTGGTGGTTCTGGCATCGTAAGCGACAAAAGTGCGATTCAGTTTCGAATGCTCAACCTTTCAAAGGGCC
>CAMBMC010000148.1 GCA_945868555.1 Chitinophaga pinensis
AAGGCACCATCGGAGATTTGTCTTTCTACAAAACTAAGGACGGTCACTTGGCTCGTGAAAAAGGTGGTGTGGATGCGGAACGAATTAAGAACGATCCTGCGTTTGAGCGTACACGCGAAAACGGAGCTGAGTTCGGAAGTGCTGCGAAATCCGGGAAACTGGTGCGTGATGCGTTTCGTACGTTGATGATGCGTTCTTCGGATGGAAGGGTGACGGCTCGTTTGACGAAGCTGATGTCTGACATTCGCGCATTGGACACAACGAGTGCTCGTGGAGAACGTAACGTGGCGGTTGCAATCGTAGATCCTGCTGCAAAGGATTTGTTGAAGGGTTTCAACTTTAACAACCGAGCAATTCTAGGAGCTGTGTTATACCGACCGTTTTCTGTGAACACAGGTGCGGGTGAAATTGCAATACAAGGGCTTGTTCCGAATTTGCATGTGGCGTATCCTTCGGGAGCAACGCACATGGCTTTCTCGGGTGCCTGGGCAAAAGTTGATTTTGCAACGGACACGTACAGCGTGGAATTGACGAACACGGAAAACCTGGTGATCGATGCAACGCAAACGGACTTGTTGTTGGCGGCAGGTACTGCACCAACAGGAACGGGAACCGATGTGTTTTTATTGATGGTGGAATTTTTCCAAGAAGTGAATGGCGTTCAGTATTCGATGAATAACGGATCATACAACGCCCTTTCCATCGTGGATGTAGCGTAATCTTTTTAGACTATGGGACTGAAAAAACGATGGGATGAACTTTCTTCCATGGGAGAACGCATCCAACAAGAAACACCGCCTTTCTTCAAAAAACTGCGTGCGATTGGTTTAGTGGTAGCGGCTATCGGAACATCCATTGTGATGGCACCGATAGCTTTACCGGCATTACTTACAACGATTGGGGGTTACCTCATCGTAGGTGGTTCGGTGCTTACAGCAATCAGTCAAGCGACAGTTGAAGCAGGGGAATGAACAGAAGTACTAACCTTTAAAATTCAGAAAAATGGATACTGGAATTTTGGAAAATGGCTGCACGAACAGCGACTTTTTGTTAAACGTAAAAACCAAGAAAAACATTCGTTTCAAAGCAGGGGCTGACGTAAGCTCAAGCGTGAACATTATGGATGTTAGCTTGGATGAGGACGTGACAGAAACGCACGAGTTCTTAGGCATCAGCATTCGATTGGGTTCGAAGAACTGCCCGAAAGTTGATACTGCGATAGCTAGTAATTAATATCCATTGACAGAACACTATGCCACACGCACACGACCATACCACCGCTTGGGGAACACTGTCAGGAACTGTATTAACAGTTGTAGCGACGATTGATTCCATGGATATAATTAAAACCGTGGTTCTGGCCATTATTGGTGCCAGCGTGAGTTTTTGTGTGAGCTTGTTTTGGAAATGGGTTTGGCGGTTCCTTCGAGCGCCTCAGGAACCAAAGGAAAAATGATTTATTGTAAAATGTTCGAATGCTCTCGGGAAACCGGGGGCATTTTTTAAATCTTAGAAAAAATGGAAAAAGTAATTGATGGTGGATGCACCAATTCAGAATTTGAATTGAATGTGAAAAAGAAAACAATCCGTTTTAAGGCAGGAGCTGAATTGAGTTCTAGCGTGAATAAAATGGATGTGGATTTGGTGGAAGATGTCACAGACACGCACGAAATTTTAGCAATCAGTATAGCGATGCGCTCGGAGAAGTGTTTACAGAAAGTAGAAGTTTAACCTGCCCTGGGCGATGAGCCCAAGGCAAAAAGAGAAAGTCATGGAAAAAGTAATTGACGAAGGATGTACCCATTCGGATTTTGTGTTGAATGTGAAAAAGAATACCATTCGGTTTAAGGCAGGTTCGGAGTTGAGTTCGAGCGTGAATAGAATGGATGTGGATTTGGTAGAGAATGTTACAGACACACATGAAACAATGGGAATCAGTATTGTGATGCGCTCGGAGAAGTGCATACAGAAAGTTGAAGTTTAATCAGCCCTGGGCGATGAGCCCAAGGTAAAAAAAAGAAAGTTATGGAAAATCTAAAAGAAGGAGATTGCACAAGCTCCGATTTGATTTTGAATGTCAAAACCAAAAGAGATGTGACACGTTTTAAAGCCGGTGCCGAGTTAAGCGGTAAGGTGAATAAAATGGATGTGACCGTTGATGAGGATATCACCGACGAAGCACAGGAATGGAAAATCACGCTGGTGCTGACATCGGAACGATGTTCAAAGTAAGTAAACAGAAAAGCAGAACGCCACCTCATCGGGTGGCGTTTTTTTTATCTAATCATTTGGTGACCGATTACAACTTTCAATTCTTTGATGGATTGAGTGAGTTTCGCGTATTCTTTTTCCTTTTGTTGGAGCAGCTGCAGGGCTTGCACATTTTTACGGAATTTATCCGGGAAATGGACAGCGTATTTCTGTCCCTGGTGGATGAGGTTTGAAAGTTCCTTTTTGCGAATAAATGGAATAACCGAACCGCACAAAACTTGGTGAAACCTGCGACTTTGCCAAAGGGCAAAGATGATCCAGTACAAGTTTTCTTTTTCCTGCTCTGACTGGCAAATACAAATGAAGCAATTCGGGCAAGGCTCTGAAAGTGGTTTTCCGCTGTTAAGACCTTTGCAAAGGATGAAGAAATGGGGCTCGGAAATATTGTTCTCCGGGCGAAACGATTTGAGTTGAAAAGTGAACATAATTTAGGATTAAAAATTATGCTCTGGTTATCAGCGCTTCGCGCACACTAATAATTCCAAAAGAAAAAAAAGGAAAAAAAAGAAAGTGCCCGACAAGGGCTACGGAATGAGGAAATGCAAGGTTTTTGGTAAAAAAATACTACCCGACTTTAAACAAAGAATAATAAGAAAAACCAAAATATGATTTCATATTAAAGAATAGCACGAAATGAGAGAAATGAAAGGGTGGAGATTATTTTATCAAAACCCGTTAGGGCTTGACCTTGAATGAACGAATGCAGTGCCCTACATTTGCATTTATTTTTTATTCTTCTTTCAATTCAAAATAAGGTATTGCAAAGTTTGCAAAGTTTGCAAGGATTGCAAAGGGAGTAAAAAAGTTTGATAAGGAATGGTTTCTGATTAGTTTAAAATAGTATAAGTACTAATTTTTTTGGGGTTTATACTATTTTTTGATTTAGTACATGTACTATTTTTTTGAATGTTTTGGAGGGCAACTACCCTCCAAAGCGCTCCCGATGGAGGCGAAGGCACCACTGCCAAAGATTGAAAAACATGACCTGCCGATTGGAGCCCTCTGGCAACGAAAGAGACTGTGAATGGATGAAACGCGCATGGCGGTAAAACTCCTCTTTGGGCATGGAAGCGAGGATGGACTTGATAACTGCCGGATTAATGTGATACATGACCTTTTGGAAAAAACGGGGAATGTATTCACAGAAATGGCAGATCAAGCATCCATTCATTCTTATTCAAAAATGTATAGATTTTATCCAAAGTAAATACCCCTAATTCGCTAAGTAAAAACCCCCAATTTTTTACGATTTTATTAGGTTTGGTAAATTATCTGAAAAATCCATTGATTTTTGATGTATAAATTTGCGCATGAATAAAGAAAAAATACTCCTTCTATTTACACTAATAATTAGTGCATTCGTGTTTTCTCAGAGCACCTCATCTGTGCAACATCCTTTTCCTAAAATTATGGATTGGGAAGCTACCGTTCAAAAAGCTACCTTGGACAAGAAGTACATTATGGTGGATTTGTCAACTGATTGGTGCGGCCCCTGTAAAATAATGGAAAAGAAAAATTTCACTGATCCAGAAATTTTAGGATTGATGCAACCGAAATTAAATTCGTATATTTTGGATGCCGAAACAGATTCTATCGGTCAATTGCTAAAATTGAAATATGGCGTTTGTGCTTATCCCAGTTTTTTGTTTTTTACTCCGCAAGGAGAATATTTGGAAACGTGGTGCGGAGCTATGCCTCGTGAATTTTGGATTCAGTATGTAAAAGATAGTATTGATACTGTTCCTATTTCAAGACCAGGAATTCCATCGGGATTGAAATATCAATGGCCTGATTTTGTTCAGCGTGAATTGAAAATGAATTTCAGGAAGAGTACTCCTAAAAAAGAAGAGCTGCAGGAGTTTTTCCATTCTTGTAATCCTCGAAATTTTGTAGACTTCAATGTATGTCGTTTTTATCCTGGGGATATTCCAGATTCATTACTCGCTGAAATGATGAAAGATAAAGAGTGGTTGAGTGAGAATTATGGGCGAGACATGACAATTGATTTGTTATCTACTTCGGTCAACTGGAAAACATACGCAGAAATTCAAAAAGAAAATTGGAGCAATTCTCGGAGTTATATGCGACAATATGCACAACATTTTCCTGAGTTTAAATGGGAACTGTTTAATACTCAATTGTTTTATTATCAAACGAAAATGGAAATTGATAGTTTAATTCAGTTGGGGGTTGAAAATCCTGATTTTGTTACTGAATATGTTGCATCTGTCTTGATTGATTTTATTTGTAAGAATGGTAAAACGAAGGAGCACTTCGAACAAGCATTAATTTGGAATAGAAAGGAATTGGAACAAGAAACATCTTTTCAATGGGCAAAGTATCAGGCGATGTTGTGTTTCAAAATGACGGATTTAACTGAATCTAAGAAATGGATTGTCATTGCCAAGGAACAGGCAAAAAAAGAAGGTGTTAACCTTGAACTGGATGCTGAAATGAAAAACTTGATTGAGAATATTGGTAATTCGAAAGGTTAATTGTCAAAGGAAAATAAAAAAGGGAAAACTGCCTAGAGCCAGCGTTGGAAAAAACGAAATGGAGCCATGAGGGTTGCGAAATGGCGTAATGTAGTGTGGGAGCATTGAGAGAAACCGGAGGTACGGAGGTGAACGAAATGCGCGAGCCGCCCGCGAGTTAGCGCCGAAGGGGGATATGAAGAACGACCGGAGGAAGTGGGAATGACCTCTGCAAGTTGCACAAGGGACTGGCGCAGATTTTTGATTAGCATTGGAAAAAACAAACTGTTTGGCATGAGGGACGAGCTGACAAAGTGTTTGTGTGTGGTGCGTGAAAGTTACTGACTGAATGATACGGAGGGGATCCAGCGATAGCGGACACACCGTAGGAGAAATGAAGGAAGATGCTTTTAGCACATGGCTCAAAAACTGTGACAGTACCGCAGCTGAGGCGCTTTAGCAGGCGAGCATAAACACAAGCAGCGGCAGACCCCTTGTTATTTACTGCGTAGCAACCTTATTGGGTTCAAGGGGGATGGAATAGCTGCGACTGAGGACGCCCGAAGAACAGGCGAAGAAAACAAGTGAACAGCCACAAAGTGAATTCTGAACGACTGGCTAAGGAACGCTAAAAACAAGGGCGTGAGAGACAAATACTGCATTCATGCATACTCTTGACGAACCGCTTGTTATACCCTTGTTTTTATGTTTTCTGAAGCTGTGATGAGAAGGACGAAGACCGCTTTACCTTTTCTTTAATTTCTTTAAGTTAATTTTATGAATAAATGTAAAAATATGAACCGTATTATTGGATTGATAATTGGGTTTTTAGTTAGTGTTTCAGTTTTTGGTCAAGCCGATTTAAAATTGAAAACAACAGAACTTGAAGCACTTAAAACAAGGGAGAAAGATTTAGTGGCTGAAATTGAAATTCTAAAATTGGCAGAGCTTAGGAATATGATGAAATCTGCTGGATATCCAATAGGTAAAAAAGAGCTAGAAATCATTGAGCATTCAGGTATGATTTTAGGATTTAATTGTAATTACGATATGGCTGAATGGAGTTTTCATATGCTTACACCTGATGTTTCATTTGGTAACGTATCACGGTCTAACGATTTTAGAGTAGATGAAAAAGTGAAATGTGGTAGTGCAGTTGAAACGGATTATTTCCTAAGAAAGGAAGAACCTGATGGGACTTTTTCTTATGACGGGTTTGGATTTGATCGTGGTCATTTAGCTCCTTCCGCAGATTTTAGGTGGTCGTCAATTGCACTAAGTGAATCGTATTATTATAGCAATATGACTCCGCAAAGGAAGGAGTTTAATCGAGAATCGTGGGCTGATTTGGAGGGTTTGCTTAGGTCAGTTGTTGACCAAGAGAAAAAAACATTTTACATTCTCACTGGACCTGTTTTAAACGATGGCTTGCCAATTATTGAACGTTCAGTAAACAAGTTACGCATTCCTCAATTACATTATAAAATAATTGTTGATTTATCACAGGACAAGCCAAGAGGGTTGGCTTTCTTGATGCCAAACACAAAATGTGAAGGAAGATTGAGTG
>CAMBMC010000149.1 GCA_945868555.1 Chitinophaga pinensis
CATTGATCCGTATGTGCGCTTTACTGACAAACACAACAACAAGCACTCCTTGAAGACGCGCATGTACTTTGCAGAAAACGCAAATTTGACAAATACAAGCCAGAGCAATAGCGCGATCGTATATTTCTCGGATTATCAAATCCAGCGGCAGTTTCGTCAAGGACCGATCATTACTGCGGGTGTTTCGAACATTTTCAATTCTGTAAGTTCGAACCTGATGGGGGATCACTCCTCGATTAATGCGTCAATGTACGGCCAATATGAGCAGAAAATCGGCAAGCTTGATATCACTGCAGGACTGCGTGCGGAGTATTTCCAAATGGACGGAAAGGGCGGAGATTCAGACTTTACGATTTCCAAAAAGAAGGGCACAACCATTCCAGTTTACCCTGTCCTTCGCTTGGCCTTGCACTACCAAGTGAAGAAATACACACACTTGCGCGCTTCATTTGGACAAGGAATTCGTTATCCATCTGTGGCTGAACGTTACACAAGAACCAGCGTAGGCGCCTTGAACATCTTCCCAAATGCCCAATTGAGACCGGAAATTGGCTGGGCGGGTGAGATCGGAATCAAACAAGGGGTAAAAATGGGCGATTGGAAAGGGATGATCGATGTGTCGGGATTCATCAACCAATACAGCAACATGATTGAGTTCTCTTTTGGGTGCTATGATCCTTCAACTGGCGAAACGTTGAATACGCAAGATCCAAATTTTGGACAGACATATCTAAACCTATTAAGTCAGGGATACACCATCAATGACATCTTTGGATTCAGAGCAATAAACGCTGAAAAAGCAAGAATTTCAGGGATAGATGCATCGTTCAATAGCATGGGTAAAATCGGAGATGTAGAGATCATCTCACTCATTGGATACACTTATATGAACCCCATTAGCTTAAACAATGACCCTACGTATCGCTTGTCGAACAGCGACACTACACAGAATTTGTTGAAGTACCGTTTCAAGCATTTGGCAAAGGCCGACGTAGAAGTGAATTACAAGAAATACAGCCTTGGTTTCTCCATGCGCTACAACAGCTACATGTCAAACATTGACCGCGTATTCGAAGAAGCAATTGCGGGAGGAACATACGTGTTGCCAGGCTTGAAAGAATACCGCCAGATTTACAACAAGGGGAACTTCGTCGTTGATGCCCGGATCGGATATAAAATTAGTGAGTCTTACCGTATAGGCTTTATGGTGAACAATATTTTCAATGCAGAAGTTTCTTCCCGACCAGGAGACATCCAACCACCAAGAAACTTCCTCTTGCAAGTTCAAATGAAATTTTAATGAAGGTACTCGGCGTAATTCCAGCACGCTTTGCGTCGTCGCGTTTTCCGGGAAAACCATTGATCGAGATCAAGGGAAAAACCATGATTCGCCGTGTATATGAAGGCGCTGCTCAATCGTCCTTGATTGAACATTTGGTAGTAGCCACAGACGATCAACGCATTAGCGATGAGGTGCTTTCATTCAAGGGGAATGCCGTTATGACCTCAGAAAATCATCCTTCAGGAACGGACCGTTGTGCTGAAGTGGCAGTGATGTATCCGGAATGTGACATAGTGATCAATATTCAAGGTGACGAACCGCTCGTTGATTTTCGACAACTTGACCAACTCATCGCTGCCTTTGAAGATCCAAGGGTGAACATCGCAACCCTCGTCTCACGGTCGATCACGATGGAAGATTTGCAAAACCCTAACCGCATAAAAGTGGTGGCCGATTGCGATAGGAATGCCCTATATTTTAGCAGAAGCGTGGTGCCGAATTTTCACCATACTACAGGTGATGTACTCGAGAATTATCCCTTCCTGAGACACATCGGCTTGTATGCCTATCGTGCGAACACATTGCAAGAACTCACTTCACTTGTGCCAACTGCACTGGAACGAACAGAGTCCTTAGAACAGCTGAGGTGGTTATTTTACGGCTATAAGATTAGATTGGTAGAAACAGAAATTGAGACACCAAATATTGACGTTCCGGAGGATCTACAAAAGGTACTTGAACAGTTAGGCTAAGTGCCGAAATGCGAACGGCCTAGTTCCTTCAAAAGAAAGAAGCCACTAGTGTAACCTCCATAGAATCAATCCGTATCTTGCAGTTTAAGCGCTTTTTATTTACATTCGCATTATGTTGACAACAGACAAGCTCATTGGAGAACTATTATTTAGACACAATTGTGTGATTGTGCCTGATTTTGGTGGTTTTGTTGCGCGACAAACTTCTGCAGTCATTGACTATGCCAAGGGCACAATGCAACCTCCTCGTAAATCTTTGCTTTTCAATCGCCAGCTGATCAACAACGACGGTTTGCTTGTTGCTGAATTGGCCCGTACGAATGAGATTTCATTTGATGAAGCATTCAAATTGGTTCAAGCCACGGTCGCTGGCTGGAATGATACCTTGAAGCGCGGTGAGCGAGTGACGATAGAACGCGTGGGCTTCATGTTTCACGACAGAGAGAAAAACCTTTGCTTTGAGCAAGACCGCTATTTCAATTTGCTTTTAGAGTCTTACGGACTAGGAAGCGTGCATTTTATTGCAAAAGAGGACCTTGAAAGTGTTCAGGAAGGAGCGAAAATTCGCACCTTAGATCCCGCTGTTGAGGAAACCAAGACCCAACCAGGCGACGATGGCAAGAATGTCATTGAACATCCTGCAGCTTCTGGAAACCGCAGAATGTGGAAATATGTTGCAGCTGCGGCCTGCATTCTCCCAATTGCCTTTTATTCCATTTGGATCCCTACGAAAACAGATGCCATTCAGTCAGGTGTGCTTTCAATCAATGACTTCAATCCGTTTCATGAAACGGGTGAAGCAACATACGTTAAGAAAAATTCGGAATATAAAGCTACATTTCCATCTGTTGAGCAATCATTCGAAGATGAAGTCAACGCGACTCCAGAAGATGAAGTTTTTTCCATCCAGGTGGATGATGAACTAAACATCCCTGTTCGTGTTGAACGACCCGAAGTAGAAACACCAGTGACGCCATCCACCGAACATGTAGTTGCAACAAAATCATTTGATTGTATTGTGGGATGTTTTTCAAGTCAATCGAATGCACAAAACATGATTTCGTCTCTAAAAGCGCGTGGTTTTGATGCATGTCAAGTCGACATTTCAAACGGACTGTACCGCATCAGTGCAGGATCAGCAGCAACAGAAGAGCAAGCCCGTCAAATTATTGCCAATGTCAATGCACAAGGATTCAACGGATGGATTCTTCGTCACTAAATCCAGAATACCATTAAATTTTACCCCATGTATAAGCACCTTTTAACGATCCTATTCATTGGAATGGGAGTATATTCCTTTTCTCAATTCGGCTTCTCTGAGCCTGTAAAAAACGCAGAGGGGAGCAATTATCAATTCACGAAGGTGGCTCACCTCGATGCCACTCCTGTCCAAAGTCAAGGATATACCGGCACCTGTTGGAGCTTTTCTGCCTTGTCGTTTTTTGAATCTGAATTGATTCGCATGGGAACAAAAGCTCCTGACCTTCTTTCAGAAATGTTTGTGGTTCGAAAGGCCTACGAAAGTAAAGCACAGAAGTACATTCGCATGGATGGAAAAATCAACTTCTCAGAAGGTGGTGCTTTTCATGACATACCTTATGTTATTCGCAATTATGGGATTGTTCCACAGGAAATCTACCAAGGATTAAACTACGGCATGGAAACGCACGACCACAGTGAAATGTTTGAAGTGTTGAATGGCGCAATGCAAGGGATGTTGACGGCATCTAAAAATTCAAAGGATGGAATTACCGGTGCTTGGATCAATGCCATCAAAGGAATTCTGGACGCTTACCTCGGTGAAGACATCAAAGAATTTGAGTGGAAAGGGAAGAAATATACCCCAATCAGTTATGCGAAAGCCATCGGTTTAAATATGGACGACTATGTGTCCTTGACATCATTTACCAACCATCCAATGTATTCCCGATGCATGCTTGAAATTCCTGACAACTGGGCGTGGGGGGAAAGCTACAATGTCGGAATGGATGAATTGTTCGACGCCTGTGAATATGCCTTGAAAAATGGCTTCACCTTAGCTTGGGGAGCAGACGTGTCTGAAAAAGGATTTAGCTTCAGAAATGGACTCGCCATTGTTCCAGAAGATCCATCAAGCATTGAGATTCAAGGTCGAGACAACAAGAATTTCTCGGATTCCGGTGCTGACAAGAAATCAAACGCGTTTATGACGCCAATGAAAGAGCTTGTTGTGACTCCAGAGATGCGTCAAGAAGGTTATGACAACAAGACAACCACAGATGACCATGGAATGCACATCGTTGGCTTGTATAAAGACCAAGTTGGAACGCGTTATTTGTTAGTCAAAAATTCTTGGGGAACAGGAAACTTCCCAAAAGGATTCCTCTATGTATCAGAAAATTATTTCAAGTGGAAGACCATCAATGTGTATGTACATAAAGGCGGAGTTGCCCCAGGATTGAAGAAAAAACTTAACCTATAGTGTACAGTTATTGTTGTTTTTGCGTTTCATAATAAAAAATTAGTATATTGGAGCACTACTAATTGCTACTATGGAACGTTTAACACCCGCCGAAGAACAGGTGATGTTGAAGCTTTGGAGGCTTCAAACCGCAGCTGTGAAAGAAATTCAGGAGCTTTATAGCGAACCGAAACCTGCTTACAACACAACCTCTACTATTGTTCGTATTCTTGAACGAAAGAAGTTTATCAAACACAAATCACTGGGTCGAGGGTATATCTATGCACCGCGAATATCAAAAGAAAAATACCGTGAGTATTTGGTTGATCACCTCCTGAAACACTATTTTGAAGGTGATGTGAAGGAATTCAGAAGCGTATTGTAAGCCCTTACTTTATTCTTCCTCTCGCATAAGCACGAGCCTCCGCGTCGCTTTGCACAAAATCTTCGTACACTGGCGTTGACAGCGATTGAACAGCATGTAATGTTGCTTCATTGATTCTGGCAATATCCGTGAAATGAATTTGATCGTTGAGGTAGGCTTCGACAGAAATCTCATTGGCCGCATTTAAAATACAGGCCGCAGTTCCACCCGTCTCCATCGCATCATAGGCCAAGCCAAGGTTGCGGAAAACATCTCGATTGGGTGCTTCAAAGGTGAGTTGTGGGTAATCCAAAAAATTAAATCGTGGAAACGAAGTCGCTAAGCGATCGGGGTAGGTCAAGGCAAACTGGATCGGCAATTTCATGTCGGGAAGTCCCATTTGTGCTTTCATGCTTCCGTCTTCAAATTGCACCAGGGAATGCACGATTGATTGCGGATGCACGATGACATCAATTTGATCGGGACGAAGATTAAACAACCACTTCGCTTCAATGACTTCCAATCCTTTGTTCATCAGCGTAGCTGAATCAATGGTAATCTTTGCTCCCATGGTCCAATTTGGATGTTTTAAGGCCTGAGCCCGCGTCACACTTGCTAACTGCTCTGCACTCCACCCGCGGAAAGGTCCACCAGATGCGGTCAAGTAGATCTTTTCGATTGGATTGTGGAATTCTCCAACAAGACATTGAAATATAGCGGAATGTTCGGAATCAACAGGATAGATGTTTACCCCATTTTCTTTGGCCATTTTCGTGACAAGCTCACCAGCGACAACAAGTGTTTCTTTGTTCGCCAAGGCAATTGTTTTCTTCGCCTCAATGGCACGCAAGGTGGGTTTCAATCCAGCATACCCCACAAGTGCGGTCAACACCACATCCACTTCGGAGGATTCCACCACTTGACATAAGGCCTCTGCTCCGGCATACACATGTATGTCTTGGTTTTTTAGCGCTTCTTTCACGAAGAGGTATTGACTTTCATCTGTAATTACCACCGCATTGGGCTGATGCTTGAGTGCCTGTGCAATTAGCAATTCGGCATTTTTCCCCGCTGTGATGACTTGCAAGTCGAAATGGTCGGGATAAGATTCAAGAACCTCAAGTGCTTGTGTACCGATTGAGCCGGTTGAACCAAGTATGGCAATGCCCTTTTTTTGTGTCATGGTTTAAAATTACATTTTTCCCTGCGTTGTTGTTGCGTTAAAGCATAACGGATTGAGTGAATTTTTGTTTGTAGCGTCTGTTTGTTGTGAAATTTTCCAACGAAAATGAGCATTTTTGCGCCATGAAATACCGCATGCTTAGCGCCGAAGAACTGGTTCCTTTTGAGGAAGATTTGAAGCAATTCCTGATTGTGAATGGCGTTCATGGAGATGAGTGGGAACTAGTGAATCGAAATAC
>CAMBMC010000150.1 GCA_945868555.1 Chitinophaga pinensis
TTTATAAAGCCTAAAAATGAGTGACATTCAGTTTTCCAGTGAAATTCAAGCACAGCGCGATTTCTTCCTCTCCGACACCACAAAAAATACCCATTTCAGGATTGCTCAGTTGAAAAAATTGAGGGCTGTTTTGAAAGAAAATGAAACCAAAATGGCTGAGGCGATCTACCTCGATTTTGGAAAATCTGAGTTTGATCTATACACCACTGAACTGTCTATTATCTATGGAGATATTGATGAGTCTGTTAAGAAAATCAAATCTTGGTCGAAGAGAAGGCGTGCGCGAACCAATGTTTTAAACATGCCTGCCAAGTCATTTATCATCCCAGAGCCGCTGGGTGTTTCTTTGATCATTGGCGCATGGAATTATCCCTTTCAACTGTGTCTTTCACCAGCTATAGCGGCAATTTCAGCGGGATGCACGGTTGTGCTTAAACCAAGTGAATTGCCGTCTCGAACGAGCGCTGTAATGGCAGAAATGATCAATTCACAATTTGATCCAGGATTTTTTCGTGTCATCGAAGGAGGAGTTCCTGAAATGACCGCATTGTTGAATGAGAAATACGACAAAATCTTTTTCACAGGAAGTATCCCCGTAGGAAAGATTGTCTACCAAGCTGCAGCGAAACATTTGACCCCGGTCACACTTGAATTGGGTGGAAAAAGTCCCGCTTTTGTGACTGCAAGCTGCAACATGGATGTTGCTGTCCGACGTTTGGTGTGGGCTAAGTTCTTGAATGCTGGACAAACGTGTATTGCACCTGACTACTTGTTGATTGAAAAATCGATTGAATCCGTTTTTTTACAAAAGTTCATTGTAGAAATTGAACGTTCAAAATTCGCGGTTGAGAATGCAAATTATGTTCAGATTGTCAATGAAAGAAACTTCGACCGTGTTGCTCAACATTTAGCAGGCCAAGAGATTTTTTATGGCGGTCAAATGGATCGAGAAAAAAGATACATAGCCCCAACGATCCTAACGAACATCACTTTTGATCACCCCATCATGAAAGATGAAATCTTCGGTCCGATACTCCCAATCATTTCATTTACAAGTATTGATGATGCCATTCAATACGTGAAACAACGACCAAAACCCTTGTCTTTGTATGTGTTTTCAGACAATCGCGATGAACAAAACAAGATACTCTCATCCATTTCTTTTGGAGGAGGTTCGGTCAATGATGCCATCATGCACATCGCTAACCAATACCTGCCTTTTGGTGGCGTCGGTGACAGTGGTATGGGCAACTATCATGGCATTGCCGGATTCCGTGCTTTTTCCCACGAAAAGAGCATACTTCACAAAGGCAATTTCTTCGAACCATCCTTAAAATATTCTCCACATACGGTTTCACGTTTGAATTGGATCAAGCGCTTAATGTCGTGGATTTGAGGAATTCTTTAGTATTTTTACACCGCTAAATTTACTGCTTAAGAATATGCTGAAATTCCTGAAAAGCAAATGGATTAAAATTCCGTACACCGTTTTCCTTTATGCTTTTGCCATTTACGGATTCTTCCTCACTGCAACGTACCTTGCTGTAAAATTTAAGTGGACAAACAACGAAGGAATGATTGATGAGAACAATCGTTACTTTCAGAACATGCACAACAAATACAACCAGTCGTTTCGGGTGGATAGTGTTTCGATGCAGCAACACCGCTATGAAGCGCTCAATCGCATCATGGTATTGAATCAATTTCATCCAAAAAATGCAGAATACATTTTAAGTACTTTACTGAAAACCAACGATGAACGCATTGCATTAAAAATGTTGGATGCTGTTGATTTGCGCTTGCAGAAAAATAAAAAATACCGCGCAGCATTGGTCGATATGCGTTCCAAACACAGCAAACGCCCAAAAACTACGGGACTGAGTGTCTTTGAATGGATGAACATTGCTGAGTGGCAAGATTTTAAAATTGCCGTTCAAAAGGACAAGAAATACATCGATTCGGCTGCAAGAATTACAGGTGTTGAGTCTAGATTGATCGTCTCGTGTCTGGTCGGTGAACAAATACGCTTGTTCAATTCAAACCGAGAATCCTATAAAAATTACATCGGTCCGTTGAAAGTCCTTGTTCTTGAAAACCATCTATCTTATGGTGTTACAGGAATCAAAGAAAGTACAGCTCAGAAGATTGAAAATTATTTAAAGGATTCAACGTGTGCCTATTACCTTGGAAAAGAATATGCCCATCTACTCGATTACGATTCCATTCGCTCGTACAGAAACAACATCAATGATACCATGAGCGTTCGATTACAGCGCCTGGTGCAGTTCAAGGACCACTACTACTCTTACCTTTACACCGCTTTATTTTTGAAGCAAATGAAAATGCAATGGGAACGTGCCGGTTACCCAATTGATGAACGACCCGAGATTTTAGCTTCACTGTTTAACCTTGGGTATCAACGCTCGAAACCAAAGAAAAATCCTGCTGTAGGTGGATCAGATTTTAAAATTCATGAAACGAATTACACCTTTGGCTCGGTGGCCTTCGAGTTCTACTATTCAGGTGAATTGGCAGATGTTTTTCCCTACCAAAAGTCGATGTTTGACTGGGATAAGAAAAAGGTCAAATCAAAAAAGAGGAAGCGTTAATTTTGTGGTGAACGAAACTCTATTTTGCATGTATTAGCCGCCATGAAAATCCAACTATTCGTTTTGATTGTGCTGGTCATAAGTGGCCTAAAAGCTCAGGAAAACTGCACCTTTTCTTACTATAACAAAAAAGGAGGGCACTACCTCTTTTCTACCTTTTATTCAGATTATTCAGGCACACCCATGGAAGGCGTTTGTCAGCAAGTGGATCAAAAAGGTAAAATCTATGAACGCCGCGTTTTTGTGGTAGGCCGAATGAAAGAGGAAGTTCTTCATTACTATGATGGTCCGCTAAGGTCAGAGTTTAGAATAACACAAATGCCTGGTGACTCTGTAATTGGATTCCAAAAGACATACACCGAAGCAGGAAAACTTCAAACCCATTACATCTTTTATTTGAACAAGAAAAAAAGACGTTGTGCTTTCTACAGGGAATATTATCCAAATGGAAATCTCCGTTTTCAACGCAACTATTGCTGGGCAAAACTGGATGATATCGATCCTTCAGCATATAAAGATCATCCACCTCATACCATTGATGAAGACGGCTACACCTACTTGATGACAGAGTTTGGTGAGTCATTGACCTTCTATGAAAATGGAAATGTCAGTGAGCGTAAAATCTACCGGATGGAATTCAGTTCGAACTATTACGATTACGCCATGGATGGGCCTTATTTTCAGTATTTTGACAATGGCAAGGTGATGACAAAAGGTTTTTACAGCGAAGGAAGAAAAGACCTTCAATGGAAAAAATTTTATTACACAGGAGAACTCTCAGAAATAGAACATTATGAAGAAAATTTGCCCGTAAGTACTTGGCAAGCCTTCTATCCCACCGGCGATAAAAAACACGAAAAAGTATATGACCCAAAGTCGAACCATGTGTTTGTGCCAAGTGAAACCTACTGGAATGAACAAAAAATAAAGACTCAGGAAAAACTGCTCGACGCCATGGGCACTGGGATCTATCGCAAATGGACAGACACTGGAGTGCTGATCGAAGAAACCGAATGGATTCAAAACAGTGACATTCGTGGATTAAAGAAGAAATGGTTTTCCAACGGACAAGTACAATCCATTTTGGATAACCGGCCAGACGCCACTTCTCGTTACATGGAATATTATGAAAATGGTGTGCTTGCAAAACATCATGTGCGTCAAAAAAATGGAGAAATCATAACAAGCACACAACAAGAGTGGAGCGAAACTAGTCAACTCCTATCACAGATTATTTCCACTCAAGGACCCGATAAGAATGACTTTAACTTGGCGACCTTTACGCCTAAAGGGCAGAAAATAAAGTACATCCAGCAGCTCAACGATTCGCGGAAAGAAATCAACTATGCACCCAATGGCGTCGCAATAAAAGAAGTCAATTCAAACAAAGGAGGCACTGAAGGAGCCTACATTTTGCGAGATACGACAGGAAACATGATCCATTCCTTTCATTACAAGGAAAACCTGCGTCACGGCATTTGTGAATCGTTCGTCAATGGAAAAGTTATTTTTCGTCAACGCTACACCATGGGCTGTCTCGACTACAATTACCCGGAACGCGTAAACAACACATCAAACAAAGCCATCAATTGGACCGCAGAACTAGGTGCTCGATATAGAAAGATGATCTACACGCAGCTGAACAAACAATCGTTTAATCCTAAAATGCCAGCATTCTATTCAAAAAAAGCGATCGACACACTCGTTGAACGCATCGTTTGGTTTGATAAAAACTGGAAGTCCTCTTCCCCATTTGAGTTTATTTATTCAGGCGCTACAGGAGAAAATATTCAATTCAATTTACCCATAAACATATTCAAAGGTGCGGATCGCTGCGATACTGTCAATCCTTATGTGAAACAATTGCTTGACGTATTCAAAAAGTTGAATTGGGAATGGCCAACAGCAATGAAAACAAGCAAAGATAGCTATACGTTCACTTACGACGACGGCAATTTCTACCCCTATTCCTCATATAGTCACTATTTCCAATGGTACATTCAACAAGGTTGGGCCTCGGTTGAAATGCCAGAACGACATGAGCAAATTGACTACAATAAACTAACGCATCGCAATCTCTTCAGTATTGCCCGCTACAATGCATGCGCCTTTGTGGTGAGCTACTCATTTTTCGACGCAGGTTTTCAATGGTTGATTTACGATGATGGTAGTGTGGAGTTTTTTGGACAGAAACAAGATTGGTCTGATGTCGACAAGGCAGCATCAAATCCAAATGGCATCCATTATCTACCTTATGATTGAGCTGGTTTATCCTTATGAAGCATGGAAAAAACTACACCCGATGTTAGCAAGAAAATAATGACTCCCAATGAGATCAAGGCCGGGATTTCAAAATAATGGACAATCAACATTTTAACCCCTACAAACATCAAAACCCCAACAAGAGAATATTTCATGTATTCAAACTTGTCGAGCATTCCAGCCAAGAAGAAATAGAGACTACGCAAGCCAAGAATCGCGAAAATGTTTGATGTGAAGACAATGAAAGGATCCGTTGTGATTGAGAAGATCGCTGGGATGGAATCCACCGCAAAAAGAATGTCTGAAAACTCAATGACCACAAGTGCAGCAAGCAATCCTGTAGCTACTTTTTTGCCATTTTGAGAAATGAAGTAATTTCCGCTGCGGTCTTTCCAGTCAATTGGATAAATTTTCTGCAGCAAGCGTACGCCCAAGGTTTTGTCAAAATCTTCATCCTCCTCACCTCCTTTGATCATCTTGAACGCAGAGAAAATCAAGATTCCTCCGAAGATGTAGGTAGCCCATTCAAATGCTTCTACAAATGCAGTTCCCAAAACAATCATAAGCATCCGGAAAAACACGGCGCCAATAATTCCCCAAAACAATATTTTGTGTTGGTAAATTCCCTCAATTTTAAAGAACGAAAAAATCAAGGCCATCACAAAAATATTGTCCAAACTCAAGGACTCTTCAATGAGGTAGCCTGTATAGAAATCAATAAGGGCTTTTTGTGGGAGCGTATGATGGGTGTTTATGCCCATGAAGTTGACATCGTAGATGTAATAAATGACACCACCAAACAACAAGGCAACAGCCACCCAAATAGCCGTCCATATTAAAGATTCTTTGACTGTGACAACTTTATCCTTCTTGTGAAACACCCCAAGGTCTAAGGCCAAGAGCGAAAATACAAGCAACAGAAAAAATCCCCAAACAATCATAGTTTCATTCGTTAAATACAAAGATACCAATTGACCCTTATAGAACGGGATTATCATTAAATTTGTTCAACAAAATTTCCGAATGGACTTCCAGCTTGTTTCAGAATTTCTACCTACAGGTGATCAACCCGAAGCAATTCGTCAGTTGATTGCTGGACTTCGAGCGGACGTGCGTGACCAGGTCCTGTTGGGCGTTACGGGAAGTGGTAAAACGTTTACAGTAGCGAACGTCGTGCAGGAAGTCAATCGCCCTACCCTAGTACTGTCGCACAATAAGACACTCGCTGCCCAGCTTTATGGCGAATTCAAACAGTTTTTCCCAAATAATGCGGTAGAATATTTTGTTTCCTACTACGACTATTATCAGCCAGAGGCCTACCTTCCTGTCACGAAT
>CAMBMC010000151.1 GCA_945868555.1 Chitinophaga pinensis
TGTTCCATCGAGCAACATTCCAAATCCGCCATTGATGACTTCGCCCCAGCCAACGCCACCACCATTGTGAATCGACACCCAGGTTGCACCTCTAAAACTATCTCCAATCACGTTTTGAATGGCCATGTCCGCTGTAAAACTGGAGCCGTCATATATATTCGACGTTTCTCTGTAGGGCGAATCCGTGCCTGAAACATCGTGGTGATCGCGGCCCAAAATGATAGGACCAATTTCTCCATTTGAAATGGCCTTATTGAATGCTTCAGCGATGAGCATGCGTCCTTCAGCATCTGCATAAAGAATGCGCGCTTGAGACCCAACGACCAATTTATTTTGCTGCGCACCTTTGATCCATTGGATGTTATCCGCCATCTGTTGCTGAATTTCTTCAGGGCTGCGCAACATCATTTCTTCCAATACTTGGCAAGCAATTTCGTCCGTCTTTTGTAAATCTTCAGGTTTCCCGGATGCACAAACCCAACGGAAAGGTCCAAAGCCATAGTCGAAGCACATGGGACCGAGGATGTCTTGCACGTATGAAGGATATTTAAAATCAATGCCATTTTTCGCCATGATGTCGGCTCCTGCACGCGATGCTTCCAACAAAAAGGCATTGCCGTAATCGAAGAAATAGGTTCCTTTAGCAGCGTGTGCATTGATTGCTGCAGCATGACGACGAAGCGTCTCTTGCACTTTTACATGAAACAACTCCGGCTCTTCCGCCATCATTCGGTTTGATTCTTCCAAACTTTGACCAACCGGATAATATCCTCCGGCCCATGGGTTATGCAGGGATGTTTGGTCCGATCCAAGTTCAACGAAAACACCTTCCGCGTTGAATTTCTCCCACACATCGACGATGTTACCAACGTATGCTATAGAAACAACTTCTTTCTTATGTTTAGCCTCAAGAACACGTGCACACAAGGCATTTAAATCATCAATCACTTCATCGACCCATCCTTGAGAATGTCGGGTGTAAACGGCTTTCGCATTCACCTCTGCAGTTACAGAAATGCAGCCTGCAATGTTCCCTGCTTTTGGCTGAGCTCCCGACATCCCTCCGAGTCCTGCGGTAACGAATAGTTTCCCAGCAATTCCCTCATTGTTATTTGAGATCCGTCGTGCAGCATTAAGGACTGTGATCGTTGTTCCATGTACAATGCCTTGAGGTCCAATATACATGTAAGAACCTGCCGTCATTTGACCATATTGCGTTACGCCCAAAGCGTTGAAACGTTCCCAATCATCCGGCTTCGAATAGTTTGGAATCATCATTCCGTTCGTAACGACCACTCTTGGTGCTTCTTTATGCGATGGAAATAATCCCATTGGATGACCGCTGTACATGGCCAAGGTTTGTTCATCTGTCATCTCAGAGAGGTACTTCATCGTCAAGCGGTACTGCACCCAATTTTGGAAAACCGCACCGTTGCCGCCGTAGGTAATGAGTTCGTGCGGATGCTGCGCCACGGCGTGGTCGAGATTGTTTTGAATCATCAACATGATGGCTTTCGCCTGTTCGCATTTTCCAGGATAGTCAGAAATCGGTCGAGCGTACATGGAGTATTCTGGACGATAACGGTGCATGTAGATGCGGCCGTATCGGTTCAATTCATCCAAGAAATCTTCAATCAATTCCGCATGCTGAACTTTGGGGAAATAACGCAATGCATTGCGCAGAGCGAGTTTCTTTTCCTCAGGACTTAAGATATCCTTGCGTTTTGGCGCGTGGTTGATTTGCGGGTCAAACGGTTTTTTTGCTGGAATAGCAGCCGGGATGCCGTTTTGAATGTCATGATGGAATTCCTCGATCGTCATTTCGTTGGATATTTTGCACAAAAATACACCGAAAAACGAAATAGGAGTTCGCTTTTGGGATCTACCTCAATACATTCACGAATCCATTGAACTCGTGCTGATCATCGTTTTGTACATCTCGAGCGCGGACAATCCACGTATAGGTTCCTTGTTGAACAGGATTACCTCCGTAAGTACCATCCCAAAGTGCTTCAGGATCATGCGATTCCCAAATCATTTCACCCCATCGATTGAAAATGTAGAGGTCAAAATCAAAGATGTCGATGCCTTCAATGTGAATTCCCCACGATTGGTTGTGTTCATCGTTGTCCGGCGTAAAGGTGTTCGGAGCATAGATCAATACCTCAGGGAAAACGACAATTTTCGCAGTGGTGGTATCAATACAATTGTATTCAGACGTAGCGATCAAAGTCACAAGGTATTCACCCGTTTGACCATCTGGGAACATAGTCGTTACATTTTCTTGCTGAGAATACGAAGGTGTTCCACTTTCAATGAACCATTGGTAATAATCTGCATTCAAGGAGTAATTGGTCAGCATCACCTGCGTGTTGAACATGTACACAGGATTTGGACTATACCTCAAGTCTGCAAATGGTTTTGGATAAACCGTCAAAAAGTCATAGAAGGTTGTCGAATCGATACATCCTTGAGGAGAAACAACCACCAACTGAACATCGTAATTTCCAGCATAAAGTGGATCTAAGGTAATCTCAGATACATCTCCAAAAGATTGTCCATTGGATGTTACCCACCACACAGAATCTACCATCGTTGGATCTGTTGTGTTCACCACCGTAAAGATGGCAGGTTCACATAAATCATTTGGATCCGCTAAAATCTGAGGCACAGGAAGAGGTGCCACCGTAACAGTGGTATTCAATACCAAAGGTGTAGATTCGCACTGATCCGTAATAGTCACGGTATAAATTGTCGTTGCTGGTGGGTTTGCTGTAGTGGTGCTTGAGGCTCCTGATGAGTTGGAACCATTGCTCCAAGCAAAGTCAAAAGGAACACCAATGCCGTCTGCTGCAGTCGCCGTCAATATTGTTGGGTATCCCGGACAAATCGTCACAGCTGGGCTGATCGTTCCACTGATTGGTGGACGAACGCTTACCACAATCGATTCTGGGGTAGAGATACATCCAAGTTCATTTTCCGCGTAGACCGTATAAGTCGCAACAGCCAACGGGTTAACATCTTGTATAGCCGCCAAATCTGTGGTATGGTTCCAATGGAATAGATAACTTGTTCCACCTATCGCAGAAGCTGTCATTGTTGCCGTTCCATTCTGACAAATCAAAGTGTCATTGCTCACCGAAACAATCACTGGAGGTGGAGCAACAATCGTTACGTTCGAACAGGTTTGACATCCAAAAATATTGCGCGAACACACATTGTATGTTCCTGTAGGGAAGATGACAGCGAATGAATCTGCCTGCCATGTTACACCAGCATCAAACGAATATTCAACGGCTGTCGGGCTATTGATGTGAATTTCACCATCCGAAAGTCCAGCACAACTTGGTGGAACGCTCGATGTTGTTTGCGTGATAGTGGATACGAGCACGTTGACCGTATCGCGAACAATCCCACAAATCGTGTTGCTTTCGCGCAGAATAAATTGATAAAGACCTGGTTGGTTCACCATGACACTAGGCGTCAAGGTATTAAAACTCGGAGTAAATGTTACCGTTGGTGTAGGCGAGATCCCTGTGGCGAGGTATTGCCATGAAGGTGAATTCGTTGCTGAACTGATGGTTCCATTTAAAAGAATCGGTTGACCAAGACAAACGGTGGCATCAATTCCCGCGTTTGGCGTTGGCGGCGGAACAACCGTTATTGTAAATGTTGCTGTAGCATTAAAAGCAGACGAACTCACCGTTGCAGGTTGGAATACTTGAACGTTGTAGGTTGTTGTTACCGTAGGATTCACCGTGACATTGGTTCCACCTGTTGGATTCGAAACTCCAGTAGTTGGCGACCACGTAAATTGCGGTGTTGTCAATCCAGGTGTAGAAATCGTCACAGTGGCACTATTCCCCAAACAGATGGTTTGGTCTGGTGCAGCTACTCCACAGGCCACATTTGCCGTGCCGAAGAAAGTCATGTTCACGTTTTGTGAAGTCCCACTATAGTTTGAAAGACACAAAAGGTACGATTGTCCTGCAGTAACAGGCAAAGGGTTTTGATAACTTGAAGGTGAACCATTTGGCGGAAGCTGTCCTGCTGGAGCCATTCCCGTATTTCCGTTGCAAGTGCCATTCCAGTTGCAAGCTACAGGAGCAAGCGTATTTCCATTGATGCCCGCACACGCTTGAGCGATTGATGCATTCGGCATTTGCCACATGATCCAGTCGAAGCAACCTCCACTTGGACCGATGATGGACCATGCGAGCGTTCCCGTTGAAATCACATTGATCGAGATAAACGTTGAACTCGTTTCCCCACTCAACAAACAACCTGCGTTAAATCCAGCCGGATTTGTTGATGGGTTCGAAATACTCCCAGAACTAAAGTCAACTACATTGCTACCTGGATTGTTCGGAGCAATAGGAAATGAAGGCGTTGTACATCCTGGAACCGCTTCCGAACAGTCATTCGGTTGAGCGAACGACTGAAAATGTAAAGCGACAAGTAGGAAAAATATAATCTGCTTCATGCGGCTTATTTAATGCAATCAACGAATGGATAAGGCTTCACTTGATCGACGCCATGCACACCAACTTGCACACAACGCACTTTATCAGAATATCCGATGAACCAAGAAGTAAATTGTTCTTCCGTCAATGTTTCCGTTGATTTTGTGAGGATGAATGCACGCTGCGTGTTGTAGTCCAAACGGCACACTTTGATGTAAGGATTTGTGCGCATCTCTGTTTCAAGTGCCCGCATTTCTGTGTCGTTTTGCACTTCAATCATGCATTGAGCGAAGTAAGTCACTTCGTTATTTGTTACGGTAGATGTTTGAGACCAGCTTGTGATAGCCAATAAACAAACGATAGCAGCGGTAAGTATTCCTTTCATTTTCATAGCATTTAGTTCCAAGACGCAACTAGAATAGTTCCGTTGCTTGTAAAAACAAAAATAAGAAATTAATCTTAAATTAATTTGATGAGAAAATCTCCCCCTTGGGAGGGGGGAAGGGGGGAGGAAAATAATCTCTCACACTCACCCTCACCCTCATTCTGTTTCGTAGTAGAAAAAATTACCACCATTCATTTGGATTCAAACCCCAATATTTCATAACTTAAATGGAAACCACCAAATGCGTTAATCATGACAAATTCAAAATCAAGAATCTGGATCCATGCCGTATGGACCACAAAAAACAGAAAACCACTCATCCATCCACGCATGGAGCGCCGCTTGTACGAGTTCATCGGTGTCGAGCTCAAGCGTTTGGGTTGCACCTTAAGCATCGTAAACGGAGTGCCCGACCACATCCATTGTTTGTTTTGCATGCCATCCGATATGAGCGTCACCGAGATCATCAAGCACATCAAAGGCAGCAGTTCCGATTTCATCAACCACAACAATCTCATCCCCGAAAAATTCGTTTGGCAAAATGGCTATGGGGCCTTCACCGTCTCTCAATCAGGGGTTGATGCAGTGAACAAGTACATCTATTTTCAGAAGAAGCACCATCAGCAGCATTCGTTTGAATCGGAATACACGGAGATTTTAGCGCTGTATGGGCTGGAGGGGGAGGAAATTAAGAATTAAGAATTAAGAATTAAGAATTTGTGAACGAATATTACCCTCAAAACAAATTGAAACAGTCGAACGATCGTATCTCCCCCTCGTTGAGGGGGATTAAGGGGGAGGATTATTACTTCATCCTCACTCTCACACTCATTCTCACTCTGTTAAAAGAAGGTGTCAATTCCTCATTCTCATTCTGTTTAACTTCGTTGCAGCTTCGCAGTCTCACTCTGTGTAAAAAAGGGGGAGGATTATTTCTTCACTCTCACACTCAAACTCACTCTATTAAGAAAATCGGGTCAATTCCTCATTCTCATTCTGTTTTTCATTCTGTTTATCACTCTCCCTCAAACACCCTTTCCACCGTGGCATCCTCATAGATAAACAGTAATCCCAAATTTGACTGTCTGTTTGAAGAAACGCTAAGTCATTCACGTGGACGAAATCATCGTTATTCCATAGGCTGAAATAATAGGGCAAGTTGGCATCAACAAGATATTTAGCCATGCTTAACTAGGCTATGGAACGAATCGAATATTGATTTCCAAGCAAATCTGCAGCAAACTTTAAGCATGCATCAATGTCCTTATTGGATAACTGTGGAAACTGAATGAGAATGTTTTCTCTCGTTTCTCCTGCACTCAAATATTCCAATATCGATTGTACAGTAATTCTAG
>CAMBMC010000152.1 GCA_945868555.1 Chitinophaga pinensis
CGGCACAAATACGCGCAACAGCAATGGGATGATAAATATAGGGTTCACCTGATTTTCGGCGCACATCGCGATGCGCATCCACTGACACATCAAAGGCCTTTCGAATCAGTTGTGTATCTTCCCGCGAACGATTTTTTGTGGCACGAAGCAAACCCTTGAAGGCATTGAGAATTTCTTTGCGTTCTTTTTCTAAATCAATTTCGGGAGGTACTTGCGGGTGATTCTGCATATCTCGTTATTTCGCTGGTAGCACCTTGGTGCTTAACTCTCCAAAACCAATGCGAATGCCATTTTTTTCACAGTGACCACGCATAATAACGGTGTCGCCATCTTGAATGAATTTGCGCTCAGAACCATCCGAAAGTTTCAATGGTTTCGTGCCTTTCCAAGCCAATTCGAGCATGGATCCGTAAGAATCTTCAGTAGGACCAGAGATTGTTCCTGATCCCATTAAATCACCGCATCGAACATTGCATCCATTCACTGTATGGTGTGCCAATTGTTGCGCCATATTCCAATACATGTATTTAAAATTCGAGCGACTGATTGTTGTTTCCATTGAGCCCTCCGGCTGTATGCCTATTTCCAAGGCAATATCGTACGATTTTTGACCTTCACATTTCAAGTAATCCAATACTTCTGGCTCTTGTGCTGGGGAATCTGTTTTAAAAGGCTGTAAGGCATCTAGGGTTAAAATCCAGGCTGAAATAGACGAGGCAAAATTCTTTGCCAAAAAGGGTCCAAGTGGCACATATTCCCAAGTTTGAATATCGCGAGCCGACCAGTCATTGAACAAGACCATTCCAAAAATAAACTCTTCCGCTTCTTCCGTGCTGATGGAATCACCCAATGCTTTTCCTTCGTAGGTAATGAATCCTGTTTCCAACTCAAAATCAAGATTTCTACAAGGCGAAAAGATTGGATTTGCTTGGGGATCAGGTTTAATTTGACCTTTTGGACGGCGAATGGCCTCACCAGATAGAATGACAGAGCTCGCACGGCCGTGATAGCCGACAGGAATCCACAACCAATTTGGCAAGAGCGCATTGGCAGGATCCCTGAACATCATTCCAACATTAGTCGCATGCTCACGGCTCGAATAAAAATCCGTATAATCGCCAATTTGAACAGGCATGCACATGGTAACTTCTTCTACTGGAATAAGCACTTGTGCCACATGATGTTCGTTGAGTTTTAAATCATCATTGGCCGTACTCAAGAGTTTCGAAATCCGGTTGCGCACATCGCGCGTCACATTTTTTCCTTTGCGCATGAATCCATTCAAAGAGGGCGCATCAAAATCAGACAATTCAACAGCAATGTTCTCAAAATAACCGAGCACAAACATCGATTTCAGGTCCAAGACATGATCTCCAATGCGCACACCTACGCGCTGGGATAAATCTTTAGTTTTGATGATTCCAAAAGGTAAATTCTGGATTGGAAAATCAGATCCTTGAGGAACATTCACCCAGGACTTCAATGTTGGATCATTTGCTACTATTGCTCCCATGACTTCATTTATATTTTAAAAAATGTGACTTATACATTGAAGCGGAAGTGCATAACATCGCCATCTTCCACGATGTATTCTTTACCCTCCACCTTAAATTTTCCAGCATCTTTCACCGCAGATTCAGAGCCCAAAGTCACAAAATCATTGTATTTCATGACTTCAGCACGGATAAATCCTTTTTCAAAGTCTGTGTGAATGACACCTGCTGCTTGAGGTGCCGTCATCCCTTTTTTGATGGTCCATGCTCTTACCTCCTTCACACCTGCCGTGAAATAGGTTTGCAATTCGAGCAGGTGGTAAGCAGAGCGAATCAATCGATTCACGCCAGGCTCTTCTAAATTCAACTCATCCAAGAACATTTGACGTTCCTCATAGGTTTCAAGTTCAGTTATGTCGGACTCGATTTTTGCTCCAATGACCAATACTTCCGCATTTTCATTTTTCACCGCTTCCTTTACCTTGTCCACATAGGCATTGCCTGTTTTCACAGATGCTTCGTCTACGTTGCACAAATACAAAACAGGTTTTGTGGTAATCAATTGGAATTTATTCGCTATTTCTAGCTCCTTTTCATCAAAATCAATCGTTCTCACGGATTTTCCTTGTTCCAAAGCTTCTTTAATGCGGGTTGCAACATCGTTTTCCTTCATTAATTCCTTGTCTCCCGATTTCAACATACGCGCAATCGATGCAATGCGTTTTTCAATCGTTTCCAAATCCTTCAACTGAAGCTCGATGTCTATAATTTCTTTGTCAGAAACGGGATCTACGCGGCCATCGACATGAATAATATTCCCATCATCAAAGCAGCGTAAAACATGGATAATGGCATCTGTTTCGCGGATATTGGCCAAGAACTGATTTCCTAGTCCCTCGCCTTTCGAGGCACCTTTCACAAGACCGGCGATATCCACAATTTCCATTGTTGTTGGCACCACACGTTCTGGTTTAACAAGCCCCTCAAGCGTTTCGAGGCGTGTATCGGGAACTGAGATTGTTCCAATATTGGGTTCAATCGTACAGAATGGAAAATTCGCCGATTGCGCTTTCGCATTCGACAGGCAGTTAAACAGCGTGGATTTACCGACATTCGGAAGTCCTACGATCCCACATTTTAAAGACATTTGCTACTTTTTTACGCAAAGATAATCATTCAATCGATGCACAGCCTACCGCCTAGGTTACTCATTTTCTTGTATCTTCGCTAAAGTAAACTCATCGTTATTTTTATGTCTGTCTTTTTCATCTTTTTACTCGGAATGTTCACCTTTGGTGGAATTCTTGCCCTAATCGGGCTCTTTTCTCCTAAACAAATTCGCATTGACGTAGAAAAAGAAATTGCAGCTGATCCTGATCAAATCTTTGTTCAAATCGCTGATTTTGAAAATTTTGTCACCTGGAACCCTTGGTCGTTGAAAGATCCAAACATTCGCAATGAATTTGAAGGAGAAAAAATGAGTTACGGATCCTTATACCGTTGGAAAGGAAATCGACAAGTGGGCAATGGCTCTATGGAAATCATTCACCTTGAGGCCAACGAACGTGTAGAAATGGAACTGCGCTTTGGACCAGGGCGACCTGCAAAAGCGACATTTCAACTGATTAAAAAAGAAAATTCAACTCAGGTGATTTGGTCTCTCGAATCCAATCTAGGATCCAATCCCTTTACGCGGGTTATCGGAAGAATGATGGAAAAAATCATTCGCAAGGATTTTAAAGTTGGGCTCGAGCGCTTGTCTGCTAAATTAAACGCCCAATGAGAAACTTCATTCACCTAATTACGCTAGTATCTGCATTCAGTTACGGGCAAAATTCCGACTCAACATTTCTGCGAAGCATCTACGATCAGGCATTAAGCAATGGCCGTGCATATGAAGACTTACGGAGCTTGTGCAAAGACGTTGGCCCCCGATTATCTGGTTCCTCTGAAGCAGAAATGGCCGTATATTGGAGCAAATTGCGCATGGAATCGTATGGATTTGACCACGTTTACCTTCAAGAAATTAAAGTTCCCCACTGGGAACGAGGCAATAAAGAAGCTGGGTGGATCAAACAAGCAAATGGACAGCTGATTAAAGTCAATATCCTGGCATTAGGTGGATCAATTGGCACTGATGGAACATTGGAGGGAGAACTCATTGAATTCAAGCATATCGATGAACTAAAGAAAGCCAAGCGCTCGAAAGTCGAAGGCAAGATTGTGTTTCTCAACCAAACCATGGACGAGCAACAAATCAGCACCTTCAAAGCCTATGGCGGTTGTTATGCCATTCGTGGAAATGGCGCTGTGGAAGCGTCGAAACTAGGCGCAATTGCTGTTATTATTCGTTCTCTGGCTATGCCCGTTGACGACCATCCACACACAGGTTCAATGCATTACGAAGACAGCATTCCACGCATACCTGCTGCAGCATTGTCCACCTCAGACGCCGAGTATGTCTCCGAATTATTGAAAAAAGGGAAATGCCGCTTGGTCATAGAAATGGACTGCCGCAATTTCCCTGATGCAGTTTCATACAATGTGATTGCAGAGCTTGGGGGAGAACAACCCAACGAAATCATCACTTTTGGTGGACACCTTGACTCTTGGGATACGGGAGAAGGTGCTCACGACGATGGTGCAGGAGTCATTCATTGCTTGGAAGCACTCCGCATCTTAAAAGTTCTTGGTTACAAACCGAAACATACCTTGCGACTCGTATTTTTTATGAATGAAGAAAATGGCAACATGGGAGGAAAGACCTATGCCCAATGGACGAAAGACCGCGGTGAGCATCAAATTGCAGCCCTAGAAAGCGACCGCGGTGGATTTTCACCTCGAGGTTTCGACTGCGATGGGGATGAGAAATACGTGACGATGATGCGCAGTTTTCAAGCACTTTTCACGCCCTATGATTTACATGCTTTCAATAAAGGATATGGTGGTGTTGATATTGGACCGCTAAAAACTACATTTGAAGACATTCCACTATTTGGTTTCGTTCCAGACTCCCAGCGCTACTTTGATTTCCACCATGCCCCGAGCGATGTGTTTGAGAATGTGAACAAAAGAGAACTTGAATTGGGTTGCGCTGCCATCGCCTCAATGATTTATTTATTGGATAAAAATTTGTGACATACGCAAAATGAACAATGCGTGTTCATAAATTGAAAATCTCCAGTCCCAAGCCTCTTCAATTTTCGGTACATTTGCAAAAGTATTTCGGTTTTCCGAGAAATTACAACAACTATGATTCAAGACATCTTTGAAAAGCTTAAAAACAATCGCGGCCCAATTGGGATGCACGCAAAAGAATCTCACGGCTATTTTACATTTCCAAAATTAGAAGGAGATATCGGCCCTCACATGATTTTTCGTGGTAAAACACGTTTAAATTGGAGTTTGAACAACTATTTGGGATTGGCAAATCATCCTGAAGTACGCAAAGCTGATGCTGATTCTGCGGCACAATTTGGATTCGCTGCGCCTATGGGAGCGCGAATGATGAGTGGAAATACCAATTACCACGAACAACTTGAGGCTGAATTGTCTGCTTTCGTTGACAAGGAAGATACCATCTTATGTAATTTCGGCTATCAGGCAATCCTTTCAGCCATCGATTGCTTGGTGGACCGTCGCGATGTGATTGTTTATGACGCCGAATCACACGCGTGTATCCTTGACGGAGTTCGCCTCCACATGGGAAAACGTTATGTATTCAAACACAATGACATCGAAGATTGCGAAAAGCAATTGGAGCGCGCCACAAAACTTGCAGATGAGCAAGGTGGAGGTGTTTTAGTGATTACTGAGGGAGTCTTCGGTATGCGCGGTGATCAAGGCATCATCAAGGAAATCGTTGCTTTAAAAAATAAATTCAATTTCCGACTTCTTGTTGACGATGCCCATGGCATTGGAACCTTGGGCTCAAAAGGTGGAGGCGCTGGTCAAGAACAAGGTTGTCAGGATGGCATTGATGTGTACTTCGGGACCTTCGCTAAATCGTTCGCATTGATTGGAGGCTTCATCTCCAGTGACGAGCAAGTCGTTGAATACCTGCGCTACAATATGCGTTCTCAAATCTTTGCAAAAGCATTGCCTCTTCCATTGGTTGTTGGTGCTTTAAAGCGTTTAGAATTGATGCGCACTCAGCCTGAGTTGAAAGATAAATTGTGGGAAATCACCAATGCCCTTCAAAAAGGTTTGACAGATGCTGGATTTGAAATCGGACCAACAAACTCTTGTGTTACTCCGGTTTACATGAGCGGATCTATTCCTGAATCAACGAATCTGATCTTTGACTTGCGCGAAAATTACAATGTTTTCTGTTCAATGGTGGTTTATCCCGTTGTTCCAAAAGGCATGATTATTCTTCGCTTGATCCCAACAGCAGTGCATACAATTGAAGATGTAAATTATACGATTGAATGTTTCTCTAAAATTGTAGGGAAATTGAAAGCCGGCGAGTACATGTCAGACAAGATTGCTTCTGTCTAATCAACATAAAAAGAACATGAAAGCCGGCCTCGTCCGGCTTTTTTTTGACTAAAAAAGTACCCTTTGAAAAGTGCGAACGAACATATCGATGACCTCATTTCCTGTATTCATTTAGAGGAAAAAGCACAAAAAGAACAGTTCGATGCGCTGGGTAGCACCAGCTTGAAAGAATTGCGTCATGCGGGTTTGGCGCTGCATCCTTT
>CAMBMC010000153.1 GCA_945868555.1 Chitinophaga pinensis
CTCGTTCTTTCGAAACCTTGCGAAAGAAACTACTTTTTTGGAAAAGAAAAACGTGGGTTGTATAAAAATTGTTTGTCTGTCAAGGTGTATAGAAATGCCAACAAATCCTTTTGTTCTTTGTCGCTCAGGTGAATAGGCCCATTTAATTCACGACTTAAATGACTATTTTCTTTGTCAATTTTTTCGCTGTAATGAGCAATTACCTCCTTTAATTTTCGAAATCGGCCGTCGTGCATGTAAGGAAAGGTAAATTCAATATTTCGCAAGGTCGGTACCATGAACAAAAATGAATCTGTTTCATTCCCTGTAATGGCGAATCTGCCCAAGTCATTAAAAAGTGGATCGACTGGCAGGCCATTCGACTTAAATTGATGCGCGGTAAACAAGGGTTCTTGGTGGCATGCAACACAGTGTTGACGAAATAGATTCAAGCCACTCCGCTCCTGTTCGCTGAATGCGACTCCTTTTTCCTTGCGCATCACTTGATCGTATTTGCTATTTGCAGAAATCAAAGAACGTGTAAATTGACTCAAGGCATTCATCACCTTCGCGGTGGAAATTTCGCTCGTTCCATAAACACGTTGAAATCGTTTTTGGTAATCTTCGTTTGCCATTAAACGGCGAAGAATCTCCGGCAAGGAATTGTCCATTTCAGCGGTGTGCGTCAACGGATTGATTCCTTGTGCTTCGATATGATTCACACCTCCATCCCAATGGAATAATTTCTTCCATGCCAAATTGATCAACGCTGGAGCATTTCGAGTCCCTTTGCGTCCATCGATGCCATGACTCACATTGTGGTCAACATGTGTAAATCCCGTGTATTGCAGATGACACGTTGCACAAGAGATTGTGCTGTCACGCGACAACATCGGATCGTAAAACAAGGATCTTCCCAGTTGAAAACCCTCCTCTGATATTGCCTTTGAGGAAAGATCATAGTTCGGCTTGGGCCATTTCTTTGGAATTGAAATTTCTGAATGCAGCAGCGGAATACCCAAACGATAGGCCGACAAAAGCACTGAAATTGAAACAAACAAAAGGAAAATCCATCTATTCATGGAGATAAGTCAGTTGAATGGATAGTTGAACCCTTGTCGCTAATTCTGCTGAAATTTTACCAGGAATCATGACTGAATATATCCCTTTTTCAAATGCAAACTTCAACCATTCGTCCATATGAATGACAAGTTGAGGAATTCCATTTTTCGGATCGATGGAAAACGAAAGGGAACGTGCCGTTTCATTTGGAGCTGCGTATCCCCCAATATGGAATTCAAAGGGAAATTCCTTCCCTGTGGAATCGCGGTACAAACCTTCTGATTTTACATTGATGTAGCCGCTATTCCACGCCCAATACATGCCGTTAATTGGGTCTAATGCACCTTCTAGAATTCCTGAAACATTGCACAAGCTGTCTGTGCCAAGCAGGAAGTCGATGCGTACTGCTTCAGTGTCTATTTCTCCAATTGATTGACTGGATGAATCCTCGAGGTTAACAAGTGTAGTGGGGATACGATTGAGTACTTTTCCTTTTGCAGAAGTAGATGTCAACTCACTGATGTAGAATTTTACGGTTTGAAAACGCCAAGATTCCTTCCCAACAAGGTACTCCTTCCCAAGCTCAATGGCTTGCGTGCCCAGACTCGGGATGCATTGGAGCGTGGTTTGCGTCCATGCATTGAACCAAATCAAGAGAACGGCAAAACTTACAATTTTTGAGTTACCCAAGGTTTTTACTGTTTGTGTCGAGGAGGTGGCCCATTGCTAAGTATCACCTCTTTTAAATGTTTATTCAGGATAACGCGCTGTTCGGCAGTGCAATATGTATTTAATTCAGAGAAATAGTTGTACAATAAAAGCACTGCTTTTCGGCGGTTTTCGATGACTAAATCTAAAGTTTTGAGTACGCTGGTACTGTCGTTCTGAAATTCAATATAGAGTTGGTGATGGAGCTGCTCTTTTTGTTTGTTCAATCGATGCATTTCGCGGTGATGCTCTTTTTGCATTTGCGCAACTTCTATTGCCTTCTCGCCTGTGATACCCAATTTTTCAGCTAGATTAATCCGTTCTAGGGGCATGGGCGCATGATTTGGTTTCATCACCAAAAAAGCAAGTGTCACGATATTGATAACAAGCAATATTACCAAAAGAATTTTATAGATTTTTAGCGTTTTCATTAGATTGAATTAGAGGATGAAAAATAAGCGCTGTAGAGAGAATTGTCAACATTTGTCTTCACATTCGTTTGTTTTCTACTCAGTGCAAACACGTTGATCGAGATCAACAAGGCGATTCCAGCTGCTGCCATCCAAACTTGAGTGCGCGGCAGTATGATTACATTCACTTCGAATTGATTGGGAATCTCCACCAATTTATTGCGCAGACTTGAGGGCAAGGAACGCTTTTTATTGAAGGGGTCTCGTTCCATCACTTCATCGATCCAATGTTCTTTTTTGTCCATGGTCATATTGATGCCGTTAAGTTAAAAATATTGCGTTTACAATTCATTTTCTTGATAATAGCTGTGTAATTTATGCTGAAGGTTTTTCCGAGCACGAAAGATTAAGGATTCTACAGCAGTGATACTTAAGTTTAATATTGTGCAGATTTCTTGTTGAGAAAGGCCTTCAATTTTGTGCAATGTAAACGCCAAGTGTTGTTTTTCAGGCAATTGATTTATTGCCGCATACAAGACAGCTGATCGCTCCTTATTTTCCAAGTCCTCCAACGGTCCTTGAGAGACAACAAGTAAACTTTCGGAGGCATTCATCGTGTCGATTGAAAACATGAAGCCGAAGCGCTTCTTGCGCGAACGATGGCGTACATGTTCTTTGAATTTATTCACGGAAATTCGATAAATCCAAGTGGAGAGTTTTGAATCTCCTTTGAATTGAGAAATCGTTAAAAATACAGTGGTGAACACTTCTTGTGTAAGATCCTCTGCTTCCGTCTCGTTGCGCAGCAGTCCACGCAGCAGATTGAAAACTTTCTCTGCATGGAGGTCAATGAGCAATGAAAACTCCTTGTTGTCTCCTTTTTTGAGACCTTCAATATCAATGTGTTTTGTTTCGCTCATCCGTAGAATACTTCAGATGATACTTTTAAGAAATCCTTGTGCACCTAACTGTTTGTGCGCTATGAAATTCTAACCATCAAATAATCCGCTAGTGCGATCAATGGTTTTTTATTTTCTTCGGGCAAATGAATTTGATCTAAGGCATTCATTGCGAAGGTGTAATGTGCCTGCATCTCCACTTCACAGGATTCTTTTGCACCAATTTGTGAATACAATTCTTTTGTTTGCGCTACTTTGAACACTGCATCTTGCTCAGAGGACAATTCTGACAGCTGAATTTTTTGTGCTGCATTGGCCAATTCCATGGCTTTGAGGTTGAGGAGTGTTTTCTTGTTTGAAATCACATCGCCACCTACTTGTTTTCCAAACTTTTCTGGATCGGCGTATAAATCGAGGATGTCATCCTGTATTTGAAAGGCGATGCCAATGTGCTGACCAAATTCATACAAGAGGTGTCTATCTTCCTTGGAAGCATTGCCGATGATAGCACCCATTTCTAAGGCGCATCCCAACAAAACGGAAGTTTTTAATCGAATCATTTCCACATATTCGGAGATCGACACATCATTTCGAAATTCAAAATCCATGTCCATTTGCTGTCCCTCACACACTTCAATGGCTGTTCTGTTAAAGATTTCCAAAAGTGCTGGAAGATGAGCTCCTTGTTGCAACATCAAAAGTTGATAGGCCTTTACAAATAAGACATCTCCAGAAAGAATTGCAATGTTTTGATTCCAACGGGTATGCACTGTTTCCATGTTTCTGCGCAAAGGGGCTTCATCCATGATGTCGTCATGAATCAAGGTAAAGTTGTGAAACACTTCCACAGCAAGGGCGGCATGAATGGATTCGCTGCGATTTTTTCCAAACAACTCTGTCCCCATCAATGTGAGGATTGGTCTCATACGTTTTCCACCTAGATTCATGAAATAACGAAGAGGGTCGTACAAATTTGACGGGGTATGCGGGAATTGAATGGAAGCAATTTCTTGTTCAATCAACGCAGTATAAGATTCGAGTGCGTCCATCAATGCTTAAGTAAATTCATCAAATAACTTCCGTATCCGCTTTTAACAAGTGGTTCAGCGATTTGTTTGAGTTGATCGCCCGAAATGAATCCGTTGCGGTAAGCCACTTCTTCAATACAGCCAATTTTTAATCCTTGACGTTCCTCAATCACTTGAACAAATTGTCCAGCTTGCATAAGTGACGAGAAGGTTCCTGTATCGAGCCATGCCGTTCCACGATCGAGCACAGCAACTTTAAGTTCACCACGACGAAGATACTCCGCATTGACATCGGTAATTTCGTACTCGCCACGTGGAGATGGCTTTAAGTTTTTGGCGATTTCCACTACAGAATTGTCGTAAAAATATAGACCTGGCACCGCATAATTTGATTTGGGATGTGTTGGTTTTTCTTCGATAGAAACCACCTTCATTTGCGCATCAAATTCAACCACCCCATAGCGTTCAGGGTCACTAACATGGTAGGCATAAACAACACCACCATTGGGATCATTGTTTTCCTTCAATAGGTTATCCATTCCTACACCATAAAAAATATTGTCACCAAGAATGAGTGCGACCTTGTCGTCACCAATAAATTCTTCACCGATCACAAAGGCTTGCGCCAAGCCATTTGGAATCTCTTGTACCGCATAGGTAAATTGACAGCCCAACGCTTCTCCATTTCCCAACAACTTTTCAAAATGAGGCAAATCGTGCGGTGTCGAAATAATTAAAATCTCACGAATACCTGCACTCATCAAAATGGATAAGGGGTAATAAATCATCGGCTTATCAAACACCGGCATCAACTGTTTTGATACAGCCAAGGTCAAAGGATGCAATCGGGTTCCAGAACCACCTGCGAGAATTATTCCTTTCATAGCGTCAATCGATTGAAAATAGGTTCGTTATTTTTCTGTAGTATCATCCCCATTATCTGGCTTGACATCATCAGGCAACTGGTGGTGTGGGCCAAGATCTTCATCTGTTGAAAGCTGCAGATCTGACCAATCCACCTCACTGTCCTCCGTGTACACATCGAAATACGGTTCTTCAAACGCTTTGGTCGTTAGACTTCGCTCAAGCGACAAGAGTAAGGATGGAAGAATCAATAGGTTCGTAATCATAGCGATGAGAAGTGTCACCGAAATGAGTAAGCCCAAGGCTTGAGTTCCACCAAATTGAGAGAACAAGAACACGGAGAATCCGCAGAACAATACGATGGAGGTGTAGAACATACCAAGGCCTGACTCACGAATAGCGATGAGCACACATTCTTTCAAGGTCCACGTCTTGAGTTTTAATTCCTGCCGGTACTTGGCGAGATAGTGAATGGTGTCATCGACAGAAATACCCAAGGCAATGCTAAATACCAAAAGTGTTGATGGTTTCAAGGGAATTCCTAACCAGCCCATGATTCCGCCGGTCACAATCAATGGAACAATGTTCGGTACCATGGCTACGATGACCATACGCCATGATCGGAAAAGTATGGCCATCAAGATGGAAATGGAAACAATGGCGAAGAGCAAACTAGAGAAAAGGTTATTTACCAAATAGCGCGTTCCTTCGGAAGCCACCACTGATGTGCCCGTCAATGTAATGTCAAAATATTCCTGATCGATCGCTGCCCGCAGCTTTTTCTTGAATTCTGGTTTTTTATAGTAGGCCTTAATGTGTTCCGGGTCACTTTGGAACTTAAACTGCAAGTCAGAATTCCCTTTTGCAAGAGCATCCGTTAAGGTATTGTACACTCCCGAATAGCCATATACCAGAGAGTCGATGTATCTCGTTTTGCCTTTTTCAACCAATGCATACAAGCGCTCCAACTGTGGGCGGTCAGGATTCATGATGCTATCGATTTGGCTACGAATCAAATCCACCTTATCTGCTACTTCATAAGAACCTATGTCCTTCATTTGACAGCGCACGCGCAAAGTCGTATGCGTCGTATCGAGCAATTCCTTCACCGACAAGGCGCCGCCATTTACGTTCGACACCTCAAAATTGTCAAGGTATTTCTTCAAACGTTTTCTGTCGCGGTTGGCAATGAGCTCATATTTATCAGGGTCATTTCCGTAGTAGGCCATATTGACCACTTTGAT
>CAMBMC010000154.1 GCA_945868555.1 Chitinophaga pinensis
ATAAACTTTCAGATGAGTCAGCAAACGAAGAGGTGAAAGCTAAATTAGGTGCAGCTTTGAAGGCTTCTAACACTAAGCTTGGTGCATACAAAATAGAGGAACAGCGAAGTGTTTCGGCATCGGTTTCGGATGAATTGATTCAAGGATCAACCATCGCCATTATCCTTTCGTTGATCATGATGTTTGCATACATTTTGTTGCGATTTGGTAGCTGGCAGTACTCTTCAGGTGCCATCCTAGCCCTAGCGCATGATGTTATCATTGTCATTGGTATCTTTGCTGCCTTCCACGGAATTCTCCCAATCAACATGGATCTTGACCAAGCATTCATTGCGGCGATTCTTACGGTAATTGGATATTCCATAAACGATACCGTGATCGTCTTTGACCGTATTCGTGAAGACTTAACGTGGAAAAAAGATGTGAAGCAGTCGGATGAAATCAATGGTGCATTGAACTCTACGCTTTCTCGAACAATCAATACGTCATTTACGACGTTTGTGGTACTCCTTGTGATCTTCCTATTCGGTGGGGCGGCGATTAAAGGATTCGTATTCGCCTTGATGATCGGTGTTTTCGTTGGAACATACTCATCATTGTGTATTGCGACACCACTATTGATTGACCTCACAAAGAAAATTAAAGCATAATACGAATGCAAAGACAATAGAAAAGGGAGCTGAATTAGGCTCCCTTTTTGTTTCGTATGTTTTGATTAAAATCGAATGATATCAGCGTATTCACTTCTGCGCAAGAAATCGCGTAAAATGCTTCGTGCATCTCGGTCTTCTTGATAGATGTCGATAAATCGTTTCCATCTAGATGTCGGTTGGTGGTTGAAATGGAAGGGAGCATAACCGTAACCACTCAAACTTCCTCGCTCCACCAAGACGATACTTTTTTCGCTCTTGTGACGTCCCTTGTCCACCAGGTAAAAACTCTCACCACTCAAGGTGAGTTTCTCTACGAGTGCATTTACGCGCGAATTGTATACATCTGCCACTTCCTCTCCGATGCAAGCGCCATTGCATTCTTTGATCGAATGATGAAAGCACGCCGATTGAGTCGGGTAGAGTTCACACAATTTTTGACATAGGGTGTATTGAGCGCAAATTGCTGTTAAATAATTGACCCCTTCTTGCTTTGTCGTAAAACTCATCAATGGAAGATCATCCCGCTTTGAGGTTAGTCCAATGTGTAGCCGCAAATACCCATCTTGATCTTGAACATCATACAAACCGTATGGAAATTTGCTTTTCTTTAAGCGCACATTGTAGACCGGTCGATGCGCTTTGATCAAAGAGGATTCTAGCAAAAGTGCAATCAACTCTGAACCAGTTAGCTCGTATTCAATCCGACTTATCTCTTTCATCATCTGAAGGCCTTTCTTTGTCTTGGTATTCCGAAGATGTTGATCGACGCGTTGTTTGAGTTGCTTGCTCTTGCCGATGTATATGATTTGTCCTGTGTCGTTGTAAAATGTGTACACGCCCGTTTTTGAGGGGACGGCATCGAGTTGTTCGAGATCTAGGTTCGGATGTAGTACCTTTGGATTTACTTCGTGCTGAATGAACGTGGAAAGTCCAGTTGGGTCTTTCTCTACCAACATGGTAAACAGATGTGCGGTAGCCAAGGCATCTCCACCAGCTCTGTGTCTTCCTTTAATTTGAATGCCCAATTCAGTAGAGAGTTTTCCTAGGCTGTAAGAGGCATGTCCAGGAATGACGTAGCGGGAAGCGCGTACCGTGCACAAATGAGGTCGACGGTAATCGTAGCCTAGGTTTTTAAACTCCTGACGGATGATTCCGTAATCGAAGCCGACATTGTGCGCAACAAAAACGCAGTCTTCCGTAAATTCGACGATCTCCTTGGCCAACTCAAAAAATCGAGGAGCATTTTCCACCATTTTATCGTTGATTCCTGTAAGACGAACAATGAATTCAGGAATGCGCATTTCGGGATTGACAAGCGTGACAAATTCATCAATTACCTGTATGCCATCATGCTTATAAATGGCGATTTCGGTGATTTTTGAATCCTTGGGACTTCCACCTGTTGTTTCAATATCTACGATGGCGTATTGCACAGAACGTAAAGGTAGCGAATTCAACGGCGTAAACTAGAAAGCCTTCAAACTTTTGTTCTTGCCTGAAAAACCATTATCTTTCGGACGATTAAACTGACTTTTACACAAATAAATTATGAAACAACTTCTTGCCGCACTAAGCATTGTTCTTTTTTCTGTCGCTTTTGGACAAAGCAATATCACCGTATTTAACAACGGTGGACAACAATTTTACGTCATTTTAAATGGTGTAAAACAAAACTTTCAACCGATGACAAATGTTGTTGTCAGTGGCTTGAAGAACGGGACGTATTCCATGAAGTTGATTTTTGCAGATCAAAAAATTTCAGATGTCGATAAGAACTTTTTTATCGAACAAGCAGAAGACATTACGACGCGTGTGATCTTCAAAAAAGGAAAGCCGAAGTTGCAGTGGATAGGTGCTGTGCCAACGGTAGGTGCTTCTCAGTCACAGGATGTAATCGTTTATCGCTTAGACAACAATGCGACGTTTAGCGATGCTCCAGTGACACAAGTGGTAACAACTCCGACGAATACAGGATCGGTTAACACAACAGGGAATGTCAATACTTCTGGTAACGTGAACATGACTGGAAATGTAAACACAACTGGAACGGTGAATACCACTGGAAATGTGAATGGCAATGCTGCAGTTGTGAACACATCGACAAATGGAGGAACGGTATCTCAAACTACAACGACACAAACGACCACTACAACCAATGGGGCTCCAACAAATACGACCAACACCATCGAGAACGGCTTGGGTGGAATGAATATTTCCATCAATGTGAATGACCCGTTGAATGGAGGAGGGCAAATCAACATGAACTTGGGTGGAATTGGAACGACAACGACTACTCAAAATGGACAAACAACGCAGCAATCCTCTACGGTGACTACAACGACAGTTACTTCAAGTTCGAGTACCAACGGAAACACGTCAACGAATTCAACCAATACAATTCCTAACACTGCACAGGGAAATGTTGCCATTCAAGTGAATACAACAGGTGGCACTGCTGCGCAAGGAAATACAACATATCAGAATACCCAAGGAACGACAAGTACTCAATCCAACACTACGCAGAACACACAGACGCCTGTGCAATCGACGTCAACAACAGGGTATTGCAAGAATATCTTGGGCGATGCGAATGTAAAAGTTGAGGAATTGAAAGATCTTTCCTTTGATTCGGACCGCAAAGAGGCCATTTTGATGGACTTGAAAACATATTGTTTGACAGCGAGTCAGGCTTGCCAAATTTTGGAGGTGCTAGATTTTGAATCAGACCGTTTGGAATGTGCAAAGTTCCTTTCAGACCGCATCATCGATAAAGACAATGTTGGTGCACTCTACAAGTTGTTTGATTTTGATTCAAGCAAAATGGAGTTGAGACAATACATCAGTTCGAAGAAATAAAAAAAATGAAGAATTAAGGATTAAAAATGAAGAATTAAGGTAGCCTTCATTTTTTTAGATCACATTGGCCCCGGGAATAGATTCTCGGGGTTTTTCTTTGTTGATCAGAGTTTTTTTTAGGAAGTGTTTTTTTATATCCTCCCCCTTTGTCCCCCTCCGACGGGGGAAATAGTTCCTACTTCTCTAGAGATTATAAGTTAGAGTTACAATTTTAAGTGGGGTTACGATCAATTTCCCCCTCGGTGAGGGGGATTAAGGGGGAGGAATTTATTATTGCAGGACTAAAGTGGAGGAACATTTCAATTGGACTAAAGTGGAGGAGCACTTAAGCTTCGTTAAGGGGTTAGGGTATTCCCAGTAATTATTCAAACAAAAAAAATGCTGACCGAAGCCAGCATTTACAATATGTTTGTCTGATTAATTAAGCGTGAACGCCCATTACCTCAGCCATCTTAGCGCCAATTTGAGCGGGAGAATCCACCACGTGAATCCCACACTCGCGCATGATGCGTTTCTTTGCTTCAGCTGTATCATCGTCTCCACCGACGATTGCACCTGCGTGACCCATTGTTCGGCCTTTCGGTGCAGTTTCACCAGCGATGAATCCAACAACTGGCTTAGTGCCATTGTCTTTGATCCAACGTGCAGCGATAGCCTCTAGGTTTCCTCCAATTTCACCGATCATCACGATACCTTCAGTTTCAGGGTCGTTCATCAACAATTCAACCGCTTCACGCGTTGTTGTCCCAATGATGGGATCACCACCGATCCCGATAGCCGTTGTGATTCCAAGTCCTGCTTTCGCTACTTGATCGGCTGCTTCGTAAGTCAATGTTCCTGATTTAGATACAATACCAATCTTTCCTTTTTTGAAGACAAAACCTGGCATGATCCCAACTTTCGCCTCACCTGCAGTGATTATACCTGGACAGTTCGGTCCGATCAAACGGCAATCGTAGGTACTGATGTATTCTTTAGCCTTCACCATGTCGTTCACTGGAATTCCTTCCGTGATGCAAACAATTACTTTGATTCCCGCATTAGCCGCTTCCATGATTGCATCCGCAGCAAAAGCTGGTGGAACGAAAATAATCGAAACATCTGCTCCAGTTTTCTCAACGGCATCCACAACAGTATTAAATACAGGGCGGTCTAGGTGAATTGAGCCTCCTTTCCCAGGAGTTACGCCACCCACGACATTTGTTCCGTATTCAATCATTTGACTCGCGTGAAACGATCCCTCACTTCCCGTGAAGCCCTGAACGATTACTTTAGAATTCTTGTTGACAAGTACACTCATTGCAATGGTGATTTAGCTTTAAATTTTGTGTCTCAAAAGTAGAATTTTGAAACCGCATTTTCAATGAAACTTCAAAGAATATCTTATTTATTTTACACCTATGATTTCCATCTCATAAACGAGGGTGGAATGTGGAGGTATATCGTCTAGTTTTCGATCGCCATAAGCCAATTGTGGGGGCAGGACCATGAATACTTTTGCCCCTGGCTTTAGTTCAAACATGATTTCTTTCCAGCCTAAAATGAGTTTGCTCACCTCAAATTCTACAGGCTTTTTCTGATCGTCGAATGTTTCACCTGTGAGAAATTTCCCTGTATAGGTGAACGATACAATGTCTTTGTAGCGAATATATTCCCCTTCACCCGGAGTGATGATGGTGTAATACAATCCGGAAGGGGTACGTTGGCACTTCTTGTCATGCTTTTTTAAATAGGCACGGATGTCTTTATCAAAAGTGTTCATGTCATTTTCTGAATAGGTTTGACAACCTGTGAAAATACTTACAAGAAGAATGAAAATTATCGATGTTCTCATTTTATGCGTATCGGGGTTAATGTGTATCCTTTACCTTGAAGCAAGCGAACGACTCCATTGGGACCGCCTAAATGTCCTGCGCCAACGGCAATAAATGTTGGATGCGATGCAATATGCTGAATGATCAAGGGAATCCAGCGCGAATTTCTGTCATCCAGAAAAGCGGATTGTTCATCGACAATCACGCTTTCATGTTTCATGATCATCATGTACATAGAGTCGATGTTCTGATCTACGTAAAGCTGTTCCATTTCGCGTGTTTGCTGCATGATTTTTTCTGGATTGCGAATGCTTTCCATCACCATTTCTGTTTGTTGTTCTCTGCTAAGGTGGTCGAAAATACCCATTTGATCGGCAGCTGTTTCGAGTCCGGAAATTGGAATTTTATTCGTGCTAGCGAGGGCTTCGAATGTTTGTTCGTAGGATTCCATATTTCCGATGAACTTCCATTGGGTGGCCAATTGAACAAATACAAAGGGTTTCATGGATTCCATGGTTTTCCGGAAGAGCGCTTCCGTCATATTCATGTTGGTGGATGCCCATTGAAAAAGACTGTCGCTCTGTTCTTTCGTGAAGTAGTCGAAAAAACTTTCGCCCTTCAATGTCAATAAGGGCAAACTTTCCTCTCGGCTCGGTAGCCCTGGCAATTCCATCACCAATTCTTCAGTGCTCAGGATCAGTTTTTCTATTTTTTCTGGAAAGAAGAAGTATTCACGCTCAATCAGGTGCATCGTGCCAAACAGAAAGCTTGGTGCTGTCAAGCCCGGACCTTCAATCTTCCACAAAAGAGAGGATTTTTTTAAAGGATACTCACTGACTTGGGCAGAGAGGAGATG
>CAMBMC010000155.1 GCA_945868555.1 Chitinophaga pinensis
GCTGGACATATTGGGAATTATTCCAATTGCAATTTTTCATCAGATGGAATGGGGTCCTTTCAGCCGGAAGCTGGAGCGAAGCCTAAGGTTGGTGAAATTGGTTCAAGGACAATTCTTTCAGAAAAACGAATTGAATTCCTGGTGTCAGAACACCGATTGCGTGCGTCTTTGTTGGCCATGAGGTCAGCCTTGAGCTACGAAGAAATCGCTCACGACATTATAAAATTGTCGAATGTCAATCAGCAAGAGGGGAGTGGGATGCTTGGCGAATTGGCCGAACCGATGCGTGCGATTGACTTTTTGAAACAGGTGAAGCAGGTATTTGCTTGTGGCTCAATTCGCTTCACTGCCCTTGAAGACAAACAAGTGAAAAAAATTGCGTTTTGTGGAGGATCAGGTAGTTTTTTACTGAATCACGCCATCGCTGAAGGTGCGGATGTTTTCGTGACTGCCGATTTCAAATACCACGAATTTTTTGATGCTGATGGACAAATAATCGTCGCCGATATCGGTCACTATGAAAGCGAGCAGTTTACATCAAATCTTTTAGTTGATATATTAACGAAAAAATTTACTACATTTGCCGTCCGATTAACGGAGCTCAATACGAATCCAATTAATTATCTATAGCACATGGCAGCAGCTGCGACCAAAAAAGAAGTTACAGTGGCGGAAAAACTGGACGCCCTTTTTGAATTACAAAAAATCGATTCTGAAATCGACCGCATTCGCACCGTTCGTGGTGAATTGCCTTTAGAAGTTCAGGACCTTGAAGACGAACTCGCAGGACTTCAAACACGAATCTCCAAGATTCAAGAAGAAGCGAAAGAGCTAGAAACTGAAGTTACAGATCGCAAGAATGCGATGAAAGACTCGGAAACGGCTATTGCGAAATACAAGGAGCAACAAAACAATGTGCGAAACAACCGAGAATTTGAATCTCTTGCAAAAGAAATTGAATTCCAAGAGTTGGAAATTCGTCTTCATGAAAAGAAGTCGAAAGAAGCAAAATTGAAGGTGGAGGCGAAGAAAGAAGTACTCGACGAAGCATTGCAACGCCTTGAATTCCGTGAAGTTGACTTGAAAACGAAGCAAGCTGAATTGGATGAGATTGTGAATGAAACAAAGAAAGACGAAGACGATTTGATTAAAAAATCAGATTCAGCGAAAAAGTTGATCGAGGACAGATTGATCGTGGCTTACATGCGCTTGCGCTCAAATGCAAAAAACGGCTTGGCTGTTGTTCAAGTTGAACGTAAGTCTTGCGGTGGTTGTTTCAACAAAATTCCACCTCAACGTACTTTAGATATTGATTCGAAGAAGAAAGTTATCGTATGCGAACATTGTGGTCGTATATTGGTCCCTTCTGATAAACTTCAAGAAGCATAAGCGGTAAATCCGTTTTCTATACTTAAAGGGCGGAAGATATCCGTCCTTTTTTATTTTCTGTTCACCATGAAATTTTCTGATTATCCGATATCAAACTTGATTATTGAGCAACTGGAGTCCATGGACTTTCGGAAGCCAACGGATATTCAATTTAAGTCGATCAAGCACATTCTCGAAGGGGAAGATGTGATGGCGGTGGCTCAAACAGGCACAGGGAAAACAGCTGCGTTTGCTATTCCTGTTATAGATCGCATCGAAAAGCGAAAAAGAAAAGGATACAAAGGTGTTCGTTGCTTGGTGATGGTGCCAACGCGCGAATTGGCCAAACAAATTGGTTCAGTATTCACAGAAATCGGAAAGAGAACTTCAGTAAAATCATACGGGCTCTTTGGTGGAACAGACCAGGACCAGCAAATTCGAACATTGAAAAATGGGGTAGATGTGCTTGTGACCACACCCGGCCGCATGTTTGACTTGATCTCACAAGGTCATCTAGATGTTTCTCAATTGGAAGTGCTTGTCTTAGATGAGGCCGATTTAATGCTCGACCTTGGATTCAACAAGGACATTAAAGATGTCATGAAACACATTCCAAAGAATCGGCAAACACTGTTTTTCTCAGCAACCATTTCCAAGAAAATTAAATCGCTGGCTTACGATGTGGTACGAGATGCGATTCGGATTCAAATTTCACCGAAAAATCCAGTAGCCCAAAACATTGATCATGCCGTGGCATTCATTCAGATGGATGATAAACGTTTCTTTCTTGAAAATATACTGAAAGAGTATCCAGAAAACATGTTCATTGTTTTTGCGCGCACGAAAGTGCGTGTTGAACGCATTGTCGCTGCTATGGAGCGTGTAGGTGTGAAAACGGAAGCCTTGCATGGTGGAATAGAGCAAAAAGATCGCTTCGTGATCCTAGACCGCTTTCGGGCAGGAGAAAACCGCGTGCTGATAACGACAGATGTTGCCGCGCGCGGAATTGATATTCCGTCCATGGACTATGTCATCAATTATGACTTGCCTGATGATCCCGAGAATTATGTGCACCGCTGTGGTCGAACAGGTCGTGGAAATCGTCGAGGGCAAGCCTTGTCCTTTTGCAGTGATTCAGAAAAGAAATTGCTCGAGGATATCGAAGAATATACGGGTGAAGAAATTGAACACTATGAAATCGATCCCAACGATTATAGTGAAATCATGAAAGACATTGAAGATCCAACCTACAATTGGCAACGATTGATCGATCAAGCCAACAAAGAGCGGGGCAAGGATGAAGAATGGTGATAGTATTCGATTTATTTTTCATTCTTAATTCTTCATTCTTAATTTTTCATTCTACAGTATATTCACTTCACGTTCCAATAGCACACCAAACTTCATTTCGACATCCGCGATAATTCGAGAGGAAAGATCATAAACTTGTTTTCCCGTTGATCCGCCATAGTTTACCAAAACAAGGGCTTGCAAGGCGTGAACACCATAAGTGTCTTCGCGAAAACCTTTCCATCCCGCCTGTTCAATCAACCATCCCGCCGCCAACTTGCACTTGCCCGACTCAGCTGGATAATTCGGAACGTTCGGAAAATTCATCTTTATCTTTTCCATGATTGACAGGTCAACTACAGGGTTCTTGAAGAAACTTCCGGCATTGCCCAGAACTTTTGGGTCGGGCAACTTACTGCTTCGAATGGCGATCACAGCGTTACTTATGTCTTGAATACTCGGGTCTGCAATGCCCATTTTTTTCAATTCAGCATCGATTGCTCCATACGTCGAATTGATTTTTGGGTGTTTGTTTAATCTAAAAGTAACGGCTACAATGACATATTGTCCCTTTAGTTTTCGCTTGAAGACACTTTCACGGTAAGCGAATTCACATTGCTCCAAATCGAAGGTGTGTATATCGCCTGTGGCAATGTGGTAGGCTTCCAATGAATGGAAAACATCCTTAATTTCTGCGCCATAGGCCCCAATGTTTTGCATTGGACTTGCACCCACACTTCCGGGAATTAAACTTAAATTTTCTACGCCACCAAGATTTAATTCTAAACAACGCAGAACGAATTCATGCCAAACCATGCCCGATCCAACTTTGACGTATGCATAAGAACTGTCCTCCCATTGAACTTCGAAACCTTCGATTTCATTGCGCAGCACCAATGCGTCGACATCCTTGGTGAACAAGATATTGCTTCCGCCTCCCAGGACAAGTAAATCCTTAAATTCGTTTCCCTGCAGGCAAGCACGCAGTTCTGCAACAGAAGTGAAACCAGCGAAAGTGTCAGCGTTCGTCTTAATGCCAAATGTGTTGAATGGAGTGAGGTCTTGATTGTTCTTGATCATATATCAAAAATACGAAATCATTGGTCCGATTAAACGCTTTTACAAAAGGTTTTAATCTACAACACCATGTAAATGACGGAACGTCTGTATCTTTGTACCATGAAATTTAAATCCGTTTCTCTAGAAGAAATCAATCGATTCAGCACCAATACCCTCATGGGAGTGCTGGGAATTGAGTGTATTGAGATTGGTGAGGACTTTATCCTTGCAACGATGCCCGTCGATCAACGAACACATCAGCCAATGGGTATGCTTCATGGTGGAGCAAGCGCTGCACTCATCGAAAGCATAGGATCCATGGGCTCTAGTTTACTCATCGATTTGGAAAAAGAATTCCCAGTGGGACTGGAGGTCAATGCCAATCATGTCGGAGCAATAAAATCGGGTTATGTAAAGGCTGTAGGTAAAATTGTACATGCCGGAAAACGAACGCATATCTGGCAGGTTGATATTTTTGCCGAAGAAACAACACGTTTGATTTGCACAGGTCGCCTTACAGTAATGATTATTGAGCGCCATTGACAGAATTTGTTAAATATCGTCTTCCTGGAAATTCTATTGTTCATATTTCTGGACAATTTCATGCTTGGAATGGTCAAGAACAAGGTTTCTTAGTCACTGATTTTTTAATGAATTATCCACTTATACTCATTCCAGACAATCGGAATGAAAATGATGAACCGATATTTTCAGTTGATCTTCCTCATCAAACATCGCAGGAAGAGTATATTCATCAATCCATGCGCATTCACCAAGAAATAAGTTCTGGTGCTTGTGATAAGGTGGTATTAAGTCGAACAAAAACAGTTTCCTACAATTCAGACACCTTGTTTACAGATTTTAAACGACTTTGTGAAATTTATCCAAATGCATTCGTTTATTTGGTATCTTCCTTAAAATACGGGACTTGGATCGGTGCGACACCTGAACTTCTTTTGCACAATTCTGGAGGCCTATGCCAAACAGTAGCGCTTGCTGCGACGAAAAAAAAGGACGATTCAAGCGATTGGACAGACAAAGAGTATTTTGAGCAGGGTGTTGTCACAGAGTTCATTGTTCAACGTTTGCAGGAGCTTGGATGTGAGGGGATTAAAAGCAATGATCGCCATGACTATCTTGCAGGACCGTTAAAACATTTGCGCAACGAAATTGCCTTTGATGCGAAATCGATTTCCTTGGAGAAATTGATACAGTCGCTGCATCCAAGCCCAGCCGTGAGTGGATTGCCTCAAGATAAAGCCATCGCTATAATCGAAAAGTTGGAGAGGCACGCTCGTTCGTTGTATGCTGGAGTAATCGGTGTTGTGGATGAACAATCTTCGCATTTATTTGTCAATCTACGGTGTGCACAAGTGTTCAGAAATGCAGTTTGCCTGTATGTTGGAGGAGGGCACACAGAAGCATCGGATCCAAATGCAGAATGGGAGGAAACAGAGAATAAGGCAAAAACTCTTCTCAACATTCTTCAAAATCACTAGCTTTGAAAGGAATGATCACAAGCAATAAAACAATCGTCGAACAACTTGTTGCGCAATGTCTGCAACATGGAATGAAGCATGTTGTCTGTTCGCCCGGATCGCGCAACGCACCGTTCATTATTGCCTTTGATGAACACCCTGAAATGAGTTGCTATGTTATTCATGATGAGCGAAGTGCCGCTTTCTTTGCGCTTGGTCTCTCCCAACAATTGGACGCGCCGGTGGGAATCGTGTGTACGTCGGGTTCGGCCCCATTAAATTATTATCCAGCAGTCGCAGAGGCATACTATCAGTGTCTTCCTTTGGTGGTCATCACGGCTGATCGTCCAGAGGAATGGGTAGACCAAGGGGATGGACAAACCATTGTGCAACGGGATGTATTTGGCAAGCACGTGCGCTACGCCTGCTCATTTAGCGACAATGAACAAAATCCGGATGCGGTCTGGTTTGTTCAACGTGAAACGGCCATTGCTTTCAATCAGGGCAATGGAGATTGGAAAGGTCCAATACATTTTAATGTGGGTTTACGCGAGCCACTTTATTCGCGCTCGGAAGCAAAAGGTATCGTTGGGAAAAGCATTTATTCCTCTAAAGGAGAATTTCGCTTGAGTAAAGGAGATCTTAGTGTGTGTGAGGAAGGCTTGAGTTTGCCAAAAAAATTAGTGCTTTGTGGTCAAATGAATCCGGATCCAAAGCTGTTGGAGGCATTGAAACTTTTTGCAAATGACCACTCCGTCCTTATTTTGGTGGAAAACACGTCCAACCAAAGTAACCAGCGATTTGTACACTGCATCGATCGGCTTTTGAATGTCATTACGGATGAAGAGATAGAAGAGTTTAAGCCGGATTTACTCATTTCTCTTGGTGGGGCCATTGTTTCAAAGAGAATAAAATCTTTCCTTAGAAAAAACAAACCTCAAATGCATTGGAAAATCGGTAGCGAATTTCCATACA
>CAMBMC010000156.1 GCA_945868555.1 Chitinophaga pinensis
TAGCAACCCATTTAATATCGGTCTATCGGACTTTGAAGGTGGATTGGAACGCCGTATGTTCAATGGTTTTTGGGAACGCTATGAAATGGGGTTCTATCTTTTTGATACCTTGGGAGTTTCATTGATTCAAGGCGTCGATGCCCAAAAGACGGATTACAGCGAATTTAATGAACTCATTACAGAGCATGGAGATCCGTCTGAAATTGATCCACGCATCGTTTTTATCAAAGACTTCTCAGGGCAATTTAGTTACATCATTCATCAACGCATTACAAGTGAGAATGGCAACGCAGCAGTATTCATCAGCACCTTAAAGTCAAAGAAAATACCTGAAGAAATAGGTTTTCCGCGCTTGTTGATTTCGTCTCGAGCCAAAGTGCTAGAGTCCTTGGAAAACTATTCTGTTGCGCGTTACCACAACGGACGGCTCATTACGAAGTACGGGGATTTCAATTATCCAGCAAAATCATTCCCCTTGCGTAAGTGGAAAAGAGACACAGATGGGTATTGCAATTACGATGGCTACAACCATTTCGTTCTCCGAAAATCAAACAACGATCTCATTGTCTTGTCAACAAAAAACACCGACTGGGTAACGCTCTTGACCTCCTTCTCGTATCTATTTGGATTCTTTGGGATTCTTCTGCTACCCTTGTTCTTTCAGTTCAGTTACACACCATTCTTCAATAAAACATTGAGCTTGGCGGTAAAAATTCAATTGTTGTTGATTGGATTGGTCTTTCTTTCACTCTTGGCTTTTGGCTGGGGGAGTGGCGTATTTGTCAGCAATCAGTACAATGAATACACCAATGAGGTGATCGGAGAAAAGCTGGTTTCTGTAGAGATCGAGCTGCGCGGAAAAATTGGCAATGAGAATGCGGTGGGTATTTCAGAAAAGGGGAATTACCTGGAAACAGTGTTGCAGCGGCTTTCAAAAGTGTTCTTTACAGACATCAATATCTACACAACCGATGGATTCCTCTTGGCTAGTTCGCGACCAAAAGTGTTCAATTCTGGCTTGATTGGAGAGCAAATCAATCCGCAGGCTTTATATGCATTAAAAATCAAGGACAAAAGTGAGTTCATTCATCAAGAAAGCATCGGACAATTAAATTATGCCTCTGCGTATCTTCCTTTATATAACCAAAACGGGAAATTGATTGCGTATTCGAACCTTCAGCACTTTGGACAACAGACCGAATTTGAAAATCAAATCCAACAGTTTTTGGTGTCTATCATCAATGTGTTTATGCTCTTATTGGCCATCACCATTGTACTTGCCATTTTCATTTCCAGTTGGGTAACGGCGCCTTTGCGTTTGTTGCAGGAAAGTTTTGCCCGCATGAAGTTTGGCACCTTCAACCAACAAATCGATTACGAAAAGGACGATGAAATTGGTGCCTTGGTAAAGGATTACAATCAGAAATTGGTGGAATTGGAATTTGCGGCCGAACAATTGGCGCGCAGTGAACGCGAATCTGCATGGCGTGAAATGGCAAAACAGGTGGCGCATGAAATCAAGAATCCATTGACTCCGATGAAGTTGAGCGTTCAACAGTTGTTGCGTGTCTACGATCCGAATGATCCAGCTTCCGAAGAGAAATTGAAACGCGTGGTTGCGTCCATCATTGAGCAAATTGATGCCCTGACACACATCGCGAACGAGTTTTCCAGTTTTGCCAAGATGCCACGTCCACAGGAGGAAGCCATGGACCTTTTGCCATTGATCCAAAATGTATTGGAAGTGTTCCGTCAAGAAGGAGACTGCTACATCGAGTTGCGTTCTTTTGTTCGAGGTATTGATGTCCGTGCCGACAAAGACCAGATGCTTCGCTTGTTCAACAACCTACTCAAGAATGCCATCCAGGCCATACCTGATTTGAGCAAAGGGGCCATCATCGTCATAGTTGAATTACGCGAGGGAATGTACAGCATTGAAGTCAAGGACAATGGCTCTGGAATTCCAGAAGAGCGGCGCGCGAAGATTTTTGTCCCCTATTTTACCACCAAAAGCACTGGTACCGGCTTGGGCTTGGCCATGGTGCGACAGATTGCCGAGAATCATGGGGGCTCGGTGAGCTTTGAATCCGAAACGGGCGTTGGGACATCGTTTATTGTTTCCTTGCCGAAGAACACCTAAACGTTTGGGTGGGATTGGCAAGATTCGACCCCGATGAGGTTACAAAACAGAGTGAGAGTGAAGTGTGAGAGCGATTCACTCCCACATCCAGTCCAACTTTTCATGGGACTTTAAAGAGAATCCGCACATCATCCATCAGCAAATACGACAATAGACGGCGCAAAAGGTAGACCGCTTCGCTGATGGAACATAGAACATGGATCGAGTACTTTGTCTTTAATTACGAATTACGAATTACGAGTTATGAATTTGGGTTGTCAAGTCCTAAAATCTTAGTCTTAAAATCCAAAAGTCCTTTGTCCATTGTCCATTGTCCCTTGTCTTTTGTCTCTTGTCTTTTGTCATTTTCCGCTTCTTTTTGTAATTTTAATCCGCTAAAACAGAAAAAATGACAAAGTTATACTCTCTCCTGACTGCCATTTCCATCTCATTCACAGGATTATATGCTCAAAAAAGCAAGTCAATCGAATTGCCAATGGAAGAGGTCTCCAGTGTAAATGCGCTGCCATTTGGTGCCGTTCAGATTCAGGCATCATCCTACCGATTGATGAAAATCGAGGTCTCTGAATTGTTGAATCAGTTGCAGGGAATTACATACAGAGAAGGGGAGATGAATGGTTCAGTTGGGCAAATTACTTTGCCTTATCCCGACGGGACGAGTCACGATTTTTCAGTAAAAAGAAATCAAACTTTACACCCAGAATTGAATGTGAAGTTCCCTGAGATCATGACCTTAGATGGGTATGCTCTGGACGGTACTGGCGCATTTGCCAAGTGGGACATTACACCGCAAGGGTTGCATGCGATGATCATGATTCCTGGGAAAAGTACTGTGTTTATCGATCCTTATTTGAAAGGAAATACAGCGTATTATATCGTGTATGAAAAGGATGCCTTTATCACGGATAAACAAAAAGAATGTGGCGTAATCTCGGAAAGTAAAAATCCACCAAGTCCGTCGGTAAAATTAGCCTTTGGTACCTGTGCGTTGAGAACGTATCGATTGGCGCTTTCTGCAACTGGTGAATACACGGTATTTCACGGAGGGACAGTTGCATTGGCTCAGGCAGCTCAGGCCACGTCCATGAATCGCGTCAATGGTGTCTATGAAAAAGACATCGCGATTACCATGGTGATTGTTCCCAACAACAATTTGATTGTATATACGAGTACCACTACGGATCCATTTACCAATGGTGCAACCGGAACCATGATCAATCAAAATCAAACAACGTGTGACGGTCAAATCGGAAGTGCGAACTATGACATCGGTCATGTTTTTGGAACCAATAGTGGGGGTCTAGCTGGACTTGGGGTAGTTTGCACCGGTGGACAAAAAGCTCGAGGAGTTACAGGAAGTTCAGCACCAATAGGAGATCCTTTCGACATCGACTATGTAGCTCATGAAATGGGACATCAGTTTGGTGGGAATCACACACAAAATAACAACTGCAACAGTTTAGCCGCAGCACGCCGTGAGCCAGGAAGTGCAAGTACCATTATGGGATATGCGGGTATTTGTGCGCCAAATGTGCAAAACAATAGCGACGATTATTTTCACGGCTACAATTTGGGGGAAATAAGCGTTGAAATTCTTAGTGCTGGACATACGTGTGAGGTCATTACTGCTCTAAATAACGCGGCGCCAACTATAACATCTGCAGGAGGAAACATCTCGGTGCCGATTAGTACGCCTTTTATTCTAACGGGTGTGGCAACTGATCCAGATGGCGATGTACTCACTTATCTATGGGAGCAAATGGACAACGAGGCTACGACGCAGCCTCCGGTAGCGACAGCAATTGGAGGTCCGAATTTCAGAAGCTTTGACCCAACAACAAATCCTTCACGCTATTTTCCAAATCTAGCTTCCTTGGCTTCAAATGGCCCATACACTTGGGAGGTTTTGCCATCTGTTGCGCGCGTTATGGATTTCCGACTGACAGTAAGAGACAATCATGCCGTTGGAGCATGCAATGCCTATGCTGATGTAACAGTAACTACGGTCGCTGCGGCTGGACCTTTTGTCGTGACCTATCCAACAAATACAGGGATCACTTGGGGCTCAGGTTCAACGCAAACAGTGACATGGAGCGTTGCCAATACCACTGCGGCTCCCATTTCGTGTGCCAATGTGAAGATCTTACTTTCCTTAAATGGCGGCGTGACTTACCCGATAGTTCTTTCGGCAAACACACCAAATGATGGTTCACAAGCGATCACCGTTCCAAATGCATCTACAACAACCGCTCGTGTAATGGTGATGTCCATTGCAGGAACATTTTTTGATATTTCGAATAATAACTTTAACATTACTTGTGTGACACCAACAACACCCGCGTTTACAGCGCTTGGTCCTTTGTGTCAAAACGCAACTTCGCCAACTTTAGCTACGACATCCAACAACGGAATAACAGGAACATGGTCTGCGCCAATCAATACAAGTACGGTTGGGTCAAGTACCTATACATTTACACCAACATCGGGACTTTGCGCCTCAAATGCAACGATGAATGTGGTCGTAAATAGTCTTGTGACTCCTCAATTCACACAGATTTCTCCTATTTGTCAAAATGCCACAGCTCCAACATTACCTTTAACTTCCAACAACGGGGTTTCGGGTACATGGTCTGCGCCAATCAGTACATCAACAGCCGGCACGACGACATATACATTTACGCCAACATCTGGACTTTGTGCGTCAAATTCTACAATGGTCATTACGGTGAATAGTCCAGTTGCCCCTGTCTTTACACAGGTTTCTCCGCTTTGCCAAAATGCAGCAGCACCATCCCTTTCAAGCACGTCCAACAATGGCATTTCGGGCACGTGGTCTGCTCCAATCAGTACATCAGCAGTGGGAACAACAACGTATACCTTCACACCAACGTTAGGACAGTGTGCATCGAATGCTACAATGAGTGTGGTCGTAAATAGCTCAGTGACCCCACAATTCACGCAGATTTCTCCGCTTTGTCAGAACGCAACAGCACCAACTTTAGCTACGACATCCAACAATGGAATAGCAGGTACATGGTCTGCGCCAATCAGTACATCAACAGCGGGAATAACAACGTACACCTTCACACCAACGTCAGGACAGTGTGCATCGAATGCTACAATGAGTGTGGTCGTAAATAGCTCTTCAACTCCGCAATTCACGCAGATTTCCCCACTTTGCCAAAATGCTACAGCTCCGATATTGTCTTCAACATCCAACAATGGAATAACAGGAACATGGTCGGGACCAATCAATACGACAACTCCCGGAACAAGCACGTACACGTTTACACCAACTACTGGTTTATGCGCAGCGAATGCCACGATGAACATTGTTGTGAATCCTTCCGTAGTTCCAACATTTACACAGCAAACTCCTTTGTGCCAGAACAGTGCAGCACCGACTTTACCAACAACATCAAACAATGGAATTTCGGGAACGTGGTCATCACCAATTAGCACGGCTTCAGTTGGAAACACAAGCTACACCTTTACCCCAACGTCGGGACAGTGCGTATCGAATGCTACCATGACCGTGCAGGTTACCGCGCCAGACGTACCTGTTTTGAGTGCATCTCAACCTCTTTGTTATGGAGATGCAGCGGTTCTTGCCATAGCCTCAGGGAACTTAAACGGTGCGCAGCAATGGGAATGGTTTAGCGGATCGTGTAATGGCACTTCAATCGGTGTTGGAACCTCGATTAACGTAACTACATTAGTGAATGGAACCTACTATGCAATCGCCAATGGAAATGGATGTACAAGTGCGAATTGCGCACAAATCGATGTGGTCGTTCCAGGTGTAATCAATACCAATGTCAATCAAACTGGAGCGACTTTGATGGCTGTAGCTACAGGAGTATTCTACCAATGGATTGATTGTGGGAATGGAAATATAGCTATTGTAGGTGCAACGAATCAAACATTTGCGCCAACATCATCGACAGGCAGTTATGCGGTGGTTCTCACCAATAGTACATGCAGTGATACTAGCTCATGTGTGCTTGTCGATCA
>CAMBMC010000157.1 GCA_945868555.1 Chitinophaga pinensis
CAGTTCGAGTGAGGATATAGAAGGGTGTGCCATACACAATTCTTTCATTTGTTTCGTGACAATAGGTAGCCATATAAAATAGGATTGATTCGAAACTTTAACGTGGTATATGAATTCCCATAACAACTTAACTCTGATCAAAAACAAGAATGACACAAGTGATCACTCACAAAAAATGAGTTCTGATCCATTGTTTCTATCAACCAGTTCAATTCACAATCAAGACTTCATAAGCCCTTCAGGTATTGTACAGATCGTCGAACATCTCAGCCTTTTCATTGTTAAGAAATATGAAGTGAACGTATTTATTCAATGCGTCAAAAACCAAGGCAATTCAAGAAGGAATGAGGTTAGAATCAACTGTAGAGAAACAAGAGATTGTCGTCGTTTGGTTCAAACGCGATTTGCGATTTACTGACCATGCGCCATTATATCATGCGCAGAAGCAAAAATTACCGATTCTACTTCTCTACTGTTTTGAACCCTCGGTGATGGCCTTTCACGATAGTGATGTTCGGCATTGGCGATTCGTGCATCAATCGCTTCAGGACATGCAGGAGAAACTAAATGGGTTAAATGCGCAATTGTACACCTTTCACGAGGAAGTACCTGCCATTTTTTCAGCCTTAAACACGCTTTATACCATTCGAAATGTATTTTCCCACGAAGAAATAGGCAACAAGCTTACCTATGATCGAGATAAAACAATGCAATCTTATTTTGATTCTCAAGGCATTAAATGGGAAGAATTTCCACACAATGGTGTTGTCCGACGCTTAAAGTCACGGAGCGATTGGGAAAAAACATGGAAGGCACGCATGGAATCAAAACCTTGCTTGGTCGACGAAACAGATTGGAATTTTCTTGCCTTGAATGAAGATCATTATGACGCAATGAAAGGTCCTGAGTTAAGTTCAGAAATTACCACCATGAACCCGAACTTTCAACCTGGTGGTGAGACATCTGCATGGAAATACTTGAATGGATTTTTAAAAAAGCGCCATGTCAACTATGCCAATCACATCTCAAAACCTAGCTTGAGCCGAACGAGTTGTAGCAGACTTTCCCCCTACCTTGCTTATGGCAACATCAGCATGAGGATGTTGTATCGTTACACCGTTCAGCTATATTCCACTTCGAGAAACAAGCGCGCTTTATCCCAGTTTATTTCACGCCTGCACTGGCATTGTCACTTCATGCAAAAGTTTGAAGACGAGTGCCGCATTGAATTTGAACCCTTCAATCAGGCTTATGCTTCTGTGGTCAAACCCAAGAATGAAGCCTATATCAAGGCCTGGCAAGATGGTCAAACGGGTGTTCCATTGGTAGATGCATGCATGCGCTGTTTAAAAGAAACTGGCTACATCAATTTTCGCATGCGTGCCATGGTTGTGTCGTTTTTTGTTTTCAATTTATGGCAGGATTGGCGGGAATTGCATTTCCTAGCACGTCAATTTTTAGATTACGAGCCTGGCATTCATTATCCGCAAATCCATATGCAGGCGGGCATTACGGGGATGAATACCATTCGCATCTACAATCCAATCAAGAATTCGATAAAACACGATTCAGAAGGCATGTTCATTCTGAAATGGGTGCCTGAATTGCAAGTTATCCCCATTGAATTCATCCATGAGCCTTGGAAGATGAGTGAGTTGGAACAACAGATGTACGGTTTAACGATTGGAAAAGATTATCCCTCACCCATTGTTGACCTAGAAGAAACCCAGCGTTTCGCATCAGAAGAGATGTGGGGATCGCGGAAAGACTCAGCAGTAAAAGCGGAAGCGAAAAGAATTTTGAAGAAGCATGTGAACACGAAACGTGGAAAAACAATTAAGTAGCAGCATCTGAATAGGCTTTTCTTACATTTACAGTCGAACTTTTAATAAGGAACAAAACGCTTGTCTGACTAAACTTTTCAGCGCTTTTTATGTTCTACTATAAACCATTATTCATGCCCAAGTCCGGTTATATCTTTACACCATTTGAAGCACCTGAACAATCAACTTTTGACAAGTTGTTCGATGTTTTCAGTGAGCTGATCACACATACATCGGGAGATGTGGATGAGGCAATTGATTGGTTAAAGATTCTCGACAAAGAATATTCCTTAACCACCGCTGAGTATACCATGGATGACTTCATTGAAGACCTTAAAAAGAAGGGGTACTTGCGTGAAGAAATTCAACCCGATGGAAAGGGCCAACTCGCCATAACTGCAAAAACAGAGCGCGTGTTGCGTAAAAATGCCATGGATCAAATCTTTGGAAATATCCGAAAAAGTGGTACAGGCAATCATAAATCTAAAAAAAGTGGGCAAGGTGATGAATTGACCGGTGAATTTCGCGATTTTCAGTTTGGCGATTCGATCGAAAATATTTCCATCACCGAGAGTTTGAAAAATGCACAAATCAATCACGGAATTGGTGATTTTCGTTTAACTGAACAAGATCTTGTCGTTGAAGACACACACCATAAATCTCAGATGAGTACCGTGCTCATGATCGATATCAGTCACAGCATGATCTTGTATGGCGAAGACAGAATTACGCCTGCAAAAAAAGTGGCCATGGCTCTTGCCGAATTGATCACCACTTCCTATCCAAAAGACACCTTGGATGTAATCGTTTTTGGAAATGATGCCTGGCCTATAAAAATAAAAGATCTTCCTTATTTGAACGTTGGACCCTATCACACCAATACTGTCGCTGGCTTGGAATTGGCCATGGATATCCTGCGCAGAAAACGAAATACCAACAAGCAAATTTTCATGATCACCGATGGTAAACCAAGTTGCCTTCGAATGCCAGATGGACAATACTACAAAAACAGCAATGGCCTTGATCAATTCATCGTTGAAAAGTGCTATACCATGGCGGCTCAAGCACGAAAAATGCACATCCCGATTACCACATTTATGATTGCACAAGACCCCTATTTGCAATCTTTTGTGGAAGAATTTACAAAATCAAATAAAGGAAAAGCATTTTACACTGGCTTAAAAGGTCTGGGCGAAATGATTTTTCACGATTACGAAACAAACAGAAAAAAACGAATCAACTAATTCTATGGATACAACAATCAAAACACTCGGCGCATTGAAAGCATCGGGATACACCCCAAGAAGCATCAAAACTGAACTTCGAGACAATTTAATAGCCGCCTTAAAATCTGGTGTGCCTACTTTCCCGCAAATGCTCGGGTATGAACAAACGGTGATTCCACAATTGGAGCGTGCAATCCTTTCCAAGCACAACATCAACTTATTGGGATTGCGTGGACAGGGAAAAACACGAATCGCCCGTTTGATGGTGAATTTGTTGGATGAATACATTCCTGTTGTATCTGGGAGTGAAATGAATGATGATCCCTTCAATCCGATAAGTCGCTTTGCGCGCGACCTGATTGCTGAAAAAGGTAATGACACACCAATCCTTTGGATGCATCGTTCGGAACGCTTTTTTGAAAAACTGGCAACACCAGATGTGACAATCGCCGACTTAATTGGAGACATTGACCCGATCAAAGCAGCCAATTTAAAGCTAAACTATTCAGATGAAAGAGTCCTGCATTATGGGATGATTCCTCGTGCCAACCGTTGCATTTTCGTAATTAACGAATTGCCAGATCTTCAAGCGCGGATTCAAGTTGCACTGTTTAACATATTGGAAGAAGGCGACATACAAATCCGTGGATTCAAATTGCGTCTTCCCCTCGATCTACAGTTCGTGTTTACAGCAAATCCTGAAGATTACACCAATAGAGGAAGCATCGTTACGCCACTAAAAGACCGCATAGGATCTCAAATATTAACACACTATTCTGCGGATATTCAAACAGCGAAAAAGATTACAGATCAAGAAGCTGAAAAATTGGAAAACCGACATTGCAAAGTGCACGTTCCTGAATTGGCCAAAGACATTCTTGAACAAGTCGCATTTGAAGCAAGAGAAAGTGAATACATTGATTCAAAGAGCGGAGTAAGTGCACGAATGAGCATTACCGCTTATGAAAATTTAGTCAGTACCGCAGAGCGACGAGCCATCTTGAACAATGAGCACGAGACAACAGTTCGTTTCAGCGATTTGATTGGAATGATCCCTTCGATAACTGGAAAAGTTGAACTTGTCTATGAAGGTGAGCAGGAAGGAACTTCGTTTGTTGCCAATCACCTAATCAGTGAAGCAACGAAAACACTTTTCTTAACCTATTTTCCAAAAATCGAAAAGCTTAAAAAGCAAGACCAAGAGACCGCTTATGATGAAGTGCTCAGCTGGTTCTTTGAAGCGAATGCATTTGAATTGTCTGATGAAGCAAGCGGACCTGCTTATTTAAGCGCCTTAAGTGCCATTGAACCATTGAAGAAATTGATCAAGAAATACCAACCGAATGTTGCGCCAATAGATTCTCCATTTTTAATGGAATTCGTTCTTTGGGCATTGGTGGAACTGAAACAATTGTCCAAGCGAAGAACAGCTGATGGAATGGCATTCAACGATATTTATGACAGCATGATCAAAGGATTGTAAAGTGCTTTACAAAAAAAAGAGGGCCTATCTTTCTGTAGATGGTCCTCTTTTTTTTGTTTTGTTAGACGTATATTACAGAAAAACCTGATGTTTAGAAACTGACTGATTTCCAACATTCCATGTTATCCCTGTACCGTTCGAACTCATTCTAATCGACATCGACGCTTTCGGCATTCCATGTTTCGCATGGTATTTGTGTATCGCATAAGCCGTTAAATCAAACAAGAACAAAAAGCCTCCTTGCATGATCATTCCATTCCCAAAACCGTTGTATTGATCCCTTTTGGCAACATTCTTGTCGGCTAAACTTCGCAGCAAAAAACCACTACCAACATACACCACATCGAGTCCTGAATTAAATAAAAAGATGTTTTGCGTCTTTCGTTGCGCTTTCATCGTTTCAGCCAAATTATCCGTTGGTACTTCCTTCCTTGCTTTGAGATAGCCGGGAATAGCTAGACCAAGATTCACAACATTCCACATGACGTTCATTTGATGAAAGTAATGAGCTTCGCCCGTTGGGACCGTAGCCCACCCTATGCCACTTGCCACAAAATTTGATACTGCCCAACTACCTAGTCCCAACATCAATCGTTGATCGATTCGTGATTTGTCTTCATTGAATTGCTTGATCGGCTGAGCAAAAGAAACGCTCGAGACAAAAAAAAGCAAAAAGAAAAATAGCTTCATTCGTTAAAATTTAAGTTCTTTTATTTTCTCCTTTTGGCATCCTTTAGGCTATTTATTTAGCCATACCAGCTCCAACTCTGCTGGCTCCTGCATTCTTTCAGCAAGCTTGTAATAGCGTTCAGCAAGTGTAGACAAGAAATCCTGTGCCTTCCTTCCCTCATCACTCAATCCTAATAAATTCTCGATTCCCCAATGTTTCACAAGATGATCAATGATGCTGGCGTAGTCAAAGCTTGTATATGCCCCAATTTTTTGGGTGATGTTTGTATAATTTAGGTATTGTATCTTCTCAGTCCCAAAATCCATTAGATTCGCGGGCATGACAATTTTCTTCTTCATCATGGCAACAAAGGCAGCTAAACCACCATTTGGGTCCGATTCAAATATTTTACCCATAAAAAATTTATAGGCTTTCTCATGTAAGGCTTCTTCACCAGCAATGGTGTTGCATATTTTAGCAAGAGCCAAATCTCCTGATTTATAGGCTAGCTTGCCCGTGTTTACATGTGTGATTTTTGTTGCCCTTTCTTGAAAAGAGGTGTAAATCATACCATGGTAAGGATCACCGTCGGTTTGAAGATCAACACCATTGTGTAAGAGTTGTTGAATTGATTTTTCTACAACTTTCATATCAACCCTCCCACTCAAATACAAGTATTTATTCAAAAGATCGCCATGTCTATTTTCCTCAGCTGTCCATAATCTAGACCACCTTGCCCATGCCCCGTTGCTTGACACATTCCGCTCTTCGTTCATTCCTTTTAATAGATTGAAAAAAGTTTGATAGCTCGGTAAGGCCTCTTCTGTGATCATATTACCGACAAGAGACACCAAAACTGTGTCTGGA
>CAMBMC010000158.1 GCA_945868555.1 Chitinophaga pinensis
GTTTTCAGACGCGATAAGTTCAATGCCATGAAGTTGGCGTTGTTTTTCTTCTTCGATCAAATCGAAAATTTCCCGATCCTGATTCATAGTGTGTTCTTATTTAGAATGATTTGTTGTGTAAATAAGTTGCAGTCCTTCTCCCAAAGATGTCATTGGGCGGTATCCCGTTAAACCAAAGAGTTTATCGGAACTACCTACACGACGCTCAACCTCATAGTCATAACGATTCTTAGGTGCCTCAATGAAATGAATTTCCGAAGAGGAATGTGTGATTTCTTTGATTTGTTCTGCAAGGTCGAGGATAGACCATTCCGCTTCATTGGCGATATTCACAATGTGACACCCTTCGAGGTGCATCAGACGAATACACGCTTCAACGGTATCGTCAATATATGTAAAGTCACGAGTTTGTTTTCCAGTCCCAAACACTGTGATTGGCTCATTTTTACTCGTTTGCTCAAAAAATCGAGGTACAACCATGCGGTTGTCTTGATTCGGCCCGTAAACATTAAAGAAACGCAAGGAAACTACATTCAATCCTTTTTCTTCATGGTGAGAAGCCAGATAAATTTCGTTGTAGCGCTTCGCCATGGCATATGACGTGTGCGGATCCACGAGCACTTCCTCAGTGAGCGCTTTTTCTATAGCAGAATGGCCGTAAATCCCGCTTGTTGAGGCGTACATGATTTTCTTCACGTTATTTACATTGGCTGCTTCAATAACATTTCGAGTTCCAATCACTTCAACATCCATCGTTTCAACAGGATTGTCAGCGACGATGTCAACCCCCAAAACTGCGGCAAAGTGAAAAATAATATCACAGTTTTTAGCGGCTTTCATGATCAGATCGGCATCGCGTACATCACCTTTGATAAATGTCACCTTGGAAAAGGTTTCCTTATCCAATTTGTTTCCACGCAATAAGGAATCGACAACAGTCACGGTATGACCATCATCGACAAGCCGTTTTGATAAATTGCTGCCAATAAAACCGGCGCCACCTGTGATGAGAATATTCATAGTTTTCATAAGTTCAAATATCGGATTAATTTTTCTGAAACGTATATATTCTGCGGATTTCACTTAATTTATGTGTAATAGATTGATTTTCTGAATGTACAATGCCCTCATGGGTCAGCGAGTCTCTTCGCACACAACCTGATGCGTGTATGATACTCCCGTCATGACAGACAATTCCAACATGAATGACTTTGTTTTGCTGATTGATAAAAAAAGCAAGGTCGTTTTCCTTAAGATCTTGAAAATCCACCACAGTTCCACATTCGGCTTGTTGGGAGGCATCCCGAGGTAAATTGATGTCGAAAAAACGAAATATTTGTTGTGTCAATCCAGAACAATCAATCCCAAATGGGGATTTTCCGCCCCATAAATAAGGTGTATTGAGGTAATGTCGAGCAGCATCACTGGGTGAGTGAAAATGTGTGTCTTCCATGCGATCAGAGATCTGGAATGTGTCGTTGCCAATATGAAAATTACCATTTTGGCCAGCAGAAATATATGATCCTCGGTATGTCAGCTGTTGGCCCCATGGAGTATCGATCTTTTGTAAGAGTGCTGTCTGAAAACCAATGCCATCCATCCAATGTTTCACTTCCTTCTCTGTCAAGAAACGAAGATGTTTCACGTCAACATATCCTGGGTAATTGTCAGTGAAAGTTGAAACTTTAGACCATGGAGCTCTCATTTCTTCAACAGTCACTATTTCTCCAAAAAGCAGCTGAGTGACAATTTCTGAAGCATCGCGATCTTCAGCGCGAACTGGACTAACACTAACCGAACAGTAGGCGAACTTCAACATTTAGTTTTTTGGAAATGATTTATGTTCAATGATGTTAAGTGCTTGTTGCATGTGCCGTTCATTGTGGTAAATGACAAACTGCAAGGCATCTCCAATACGTAGTCTTATGATTTGTGATATTGAAATTGGTACCTTCACTTTGCGCAGGTTAACTTCCTCCGCGTTGGTCAATATGTTCAACAATTGCAGTTGATCTTTTTCAAACGCTTCGATATTCGCACCACTAATTAATGTTGTTTCAATCGTCGGATTGAAACTTTTTGGAGATTTCATTCGGCGCTTCACATTTTTTGCATTGCCCAACTTCATCGATTTCCAAGCAGACTTCCCTAGCGGTGACGAAATGAAAATGTCTTTCGGTTCACTGTAACGTGTAGTTTCAATGCGCTTAGAAAAAACGGGATGGTAATAGTTGGCATAAGCATTAAGATGAGCAAATACTTCAAGAATGGACCAAGAATTGGCGTCTGTTTTCCATCTTTTCTGCTGTTCAGATAAGTTGTTGAAACGCTGACGAAGCAGATCAATGTTTCGTTCAGTGATGGCGCGTAATTCGGTTAGTAGTTCTTTTGATGTCATGGTAATGTATGCGATTTCAAAAATAATCCTTTCCATTCACAAACCTTTAAGAATTGGACAATAATTGCAGGGAATCGCTAAAAAAAGAAGGATAAATGTTACTTTCGTGCTTATCCTAGTTCTTGGAAGGTATGCGCCCATTGATATTTGTTACAAACGATGATGGAATTTCATCGAAAGGGATTCGATCTTTAGTAAGTGTAGCTGAAGAATTTGGTGAAGTGTGCATCATTGCACCAGACAAGCCACAATCCGGAATGGGACATGCCATTACAGTAAATGGGATTTTGCGATTGGATAAATCGAGGCTTTTTGAAGGGTTGAATGCATATACGTGCTCTGGTACACCAGTAGATTGCGTCAAGTTGGGGATTTACGAACTTTTAAAGCGTAAGCCAGATTTGATTCTTTCAGGAATCAATCACGGAGAAAATTCCTCAACCAATGTGTTGTACTCTGGTACAATGTCTGCAGCAGTTGAGGGGGCTATGGAGAACATTCCGTCTGTTGGATTCTCGCTTTGTGATCACAGTTCAGAAGCTGATTTTTCTGGTGCTCAGCATGTCGCAAGACAAGTGATCGCTGCCATGTTGAAAAATACATTTCCCGCAAATGTCTGCATCAACGTGAACATACCGAAATTGCCACCAGAACAAATCAAGGGTATCCGAGTGGCACGTCAAGCTCATGCATTTTGGGAGGATCGATTCGATAAGCGATTTGATCAATTTGGAAAACCATATTATTGGTTGACGGGTGAATTTATGAATCAAAATCCTTCGACGGATACTGATTTGCAAGCGCTGGAGGACGGATACGCGAGTTTGGTACCAACGCAATTCGATATGACGGCATACGCAGTAATGGATGAATTTAAAAAATGGAACTTATGAATTTGAGGAATTGGTCGATTGCACATACGAAAGGATTGATTTTAGGATTGTTATCTCCTTTAATTTTTATACCTATTGTGATTTTCATGTTGAGCTGGGTACAGAATTTTCAGTTCCAGCAAATGTGGCACATGTTCACCTTGGATCCTATGACGCGAAGCAAGATCATCTCGATTGCTATTATTTCAAATTTAGCTTGGTTTTATACCTTCTTGAATCGCGAAAAGTATGGAATTGCTCTGGGGGTCATTGTTGGTACAATCTGTTTTTTACCCTATATCATTTACGTCAATTTTATCATGTAAATGAGCCTAGATACTACCCCGCGTAAAATTTACATGATTGCTGGTGAGGCCTCGGGTGACTTGCACGGGAGCAACGTCATTCGTCAACTTTTCGAAATGGACCCTTCATTAAAGGTTCGTTGCTGGGGCGGTGACCTCATGAAAAAAGAGGGTGGTGAGCTTTTCAAGCACATTAGAGAACTCGCTTTCATGGGCTTTCAGGAGGTACTCATGAATCTGCGAACGATCCTGCGCAACATGAGGCAATGTAAAGCGGATATTGTGGCCTTTCAACCTGATGCTTTGTTATTGATCGATTATCCCGGTTTCAATTTACGCATAGCAGAATGGGCAAAAATGAAAGGAATACCTGTTTACTACTACGTGTCTCCTCAAGTTTGGGCCTGGAAGCAATCCCGGGTCTATAAAATTCGAAATGTGGTGGACCATATGTTTGTCATCTTGCCCTTCGAAAAGGCCTTTTATGAAAAATTTGATTATGAAGTTGAGTTTGTCGGACACCCTTTACTCGATGCCATTCAGCAGTATGAAGGGGAGCAAAGTGCGGGAAAATTTATCTTGAGAAATGGCTTGTCAACAAAGCCGATCATTGCAGTTTTACCCGGAAGTAGGCGGCAAGAGATTGCTAAGAAGCTTCCTGTGATGTTGAAATCGGTGGAAAAGATTTCAGATTATCAAATCGTTGTAGCTGGAGCGCCCAGTATGGATGAATCCTATTATGCCGAGTTTTTACCTGAAAACACAAAAATTGTTTTTGGACAAACGTATGACCTTCTCGCAAATTCAGTGGCGGCCATAGTGACTTCAGGAACGGCAACATTAGAAACAGCCTTATTTAAAGTTCCTGAGGTGGTGTGCTATAAAAGCTCTCCTGTATCTTATCATATTGCCAAAAGATTGGTGAAAATTAAATACATTTCATTGGTCAATCTCATTATGGACCGTGAAGTAGTGAAAGAATTGATCCAAGGAGATTGTACCGCAGAGAAAATTCGACATGAGTTAAATCGAATTTTACCGGGGGGTGAATCAAGAAGTAAAATGGAAAAAGATTTTACTGAACTCACACAAATTCTTGGTGGGGGAGGCGCGAGTAAAAAAGTTGCACAATACTTGTTGAAAACTATTCCTAAGGCCTGAATTAAAGCCAATCTCAACAGCTAATTTTGTTTCGTGCGCATTCTATTTGCCATATCCTTTCTGTTCGCGACATTTTCATATGCGCAACAAATGAGGATCGGGGTCTTCCGCGACCATGATCTTCAAAGGATAATGTGTGCGTACAATGAAGGGAGCTACTCTGTATTTGCAGACACCTTGAATGTTGGCGCAATACTTCCCAATGAATTTGTTGAAATATCGGTTACACAGGGAAAGGTATTACTGAAAAAAGGCGCAGTTGAATTGGGTGTTTTTGATCGAATTGTCATACAGCAAAATGATCCAAGAAACTCCTTGGTTCTTGCCTCTAAATCACCATCCTTGAAGCAACGAAAGTATGTCGGAGACTTTGAAATCTCATGCACTGGAAAGGAATTGACCGTCGTCAATCTCGTTGAGTTGAATGATTACCTGGATGGGGTAGTCGAATCGGAGGGAGGCGGTGGAGCCCATTTGGAATATTACAAGGTTCAGGCCTTAATCAGTCGGACCTATGCGCTCAAACATGCGGGAAGACATGCAAAGGAGGGCTTTGATTTGTGCGATCGAGTGCATTGTCAGGCGTATCAAAACATGCTTCGGTATTCCACACTGATTGACACGGCCGTGCAACAAACGACAGGATTGGTGATTGTTGACGATAAAGGAACAATGATTGAATCTTATTTTCATGCAAATTGCGGAGGACAAACGTGCGAGCCACAATACATTTGGAATGAAGAAATACCGTATCTCAACTCTTTTATTGACACGTTTTGCATCTACACAAAACAGGCGACATGGGAGAAACGCATCAATAAAAATAAATGGAGTAATTTCTTGGAATCAAAATACAACTACCCCGTTTACGACAGTGCCTTTGCGTCAATGATGTACACATTTAATCAGCCGCAGCGAAAAGCATTTTACATACACCCATCTCTTGGCATTCCACTTCGTGATTTGCGGGAAGAGTTTGGATTAAAATCAACATTTTTTAGCTGTTATCCAGAAGGAGATGAGGTGGTATTGCGCGGCCGTGGTTTTGGACATGGGGTAGGACTTTGTCAAGAAGGAGCGATGAAAATGGCGAAATCTGGTTACACCTTCGATCAGATCATTACCTTTTATTTTCCGGGTGCTGTGGTTTGCGATGAACAGGGACGAAAATTTTTCAAGCAATCAGCTGAACGATTCTAGGTTTATTCGTAAGAGATGACGAAAATATCTTCATCGTCTTTTTTGAACATCTTTTCTTCGCGAGCAAAGTTTTCTAACTCACTTGTGTAATGCAACTTGCGTAAGGTCCAGCGTGTAGCTTTTAGC
>CAMBMC010000159.1 GCA_945868555.1 Chitinophaga pinensis
CGATACGAATTTGGCGAATGAATTGGCAAATATTTCGAAAGTGTATTTTTATGAAAATGCTGCCGATGTGAATCCATCTTCCTTCGGCGCATATGATCAAGTGCTGATCTTCATGAAAAAGTATCCTGAAATTTCTGTTACGCTTCAGGGATATGAAAATCCTGCACCAAGAGAAAACACAGGAACAGATTTAAAAAGAGCTGAAAGTCTCGCGAAATTTTTGAGAGACAATGGTGTCGAATCGTCGCGCATGCGTATCAAAGGAAACGGCAACAAAACTCCGATTGTTAGCAATGAAAGGCAATTGGATGGAAAAGGAAGGTGGTTTAACCGAAACATGCGTGTGGAGATTTTCATTTTAAAGTCGAAAAATGGAAAATAAAGTCATTCACAAAATAAAGGCTCAATTTGAAGGGCATTTCTATACGCAACAGAAAGACGTAATTGAGAGTACGGTTAAAATTATTCCCAATGATTCTCATTTGATGCACATCTACCGCGGCCATGTGACGGAGGTCGAGTTGTTGAATGTAGATGAAAAATTACCAAAGACGGAATTTGAATTTTATCAGGTGCATAATATTCAAATTGAACCTGGAGGACAATGGCCACATGAAAATCCAAGAATTTTTGATTTCTATGAATTCTTCTTGGAAGATGTAAAATTCGGTCAGCCCAATTTTCAGAAAGGTGTGCATTCATCACTGAAAAATGAAGAGACGTATGTTAAAATTTCAGGCACCTTGTACGGTTCTATTTTGGAGCGTAAAATAAATCCACCAGCGAATACACCTCTACCAAAGCCAAGTCCAGACGAGCCTTGCATTCAATGCAATGCTGATAACAAATCGGGAGGCTATGGCGTTGACCAAAGAGAAATATATCTTGGGGAGGAGTCCGGGAAAGTTTGGCTCAGGTTTAATCCCGTTCAGCGGATCGATCGATTAGAGGTGACTTACGAGGGAAACAGAATTTGGTCAACCTATGAAGTCCATCCCAATGTGGATGGTTTTGTAGGCGGCGATTTATCCTCAGCTACACCATCGACGGAATTGTGGAAGTCTTTTGATTACAAATTCAACAAAGACACCAATGTTTCGGTTGTTGTGACGGGTAAAGAACCAGATACAATATGGAATTACACCCTGTACTGCCCCAATCATATTCCACCCAATCTTCCGGCGAATGCAGGAAATAGCGATTCAGATGACACTAAAAATCCAATTTCGCCGCTTACCAATGCCTTGTCTGGTTGCAGAAATAAAGGCTGTTTAAATTGGTTGAAATATTTATTTCTTTTGCTTCTGATTTTGTTTTTGCTCAAGCAATGCACTTCGCTCGGACGTCACTTTGCCTGTTACTATGAAAAAGCACAAAGCGAGCGCTTGATCAAAGAGTATGAGGAAGAAATTGAACGCAAGAAAAAGGAAATAGACGACACGAAAATTGAGGTTGAACCGTGTGATTCAAAAACAGAGAGTGGAGACAATCGAGTTTCAATTAAAAACTATGAATTGGGTGACCAGTCTGGCCGTGTCGACATAAACTATGACATGGTCTATGCCAAAGATATGCTAGAGCTCTATTATGACGGTGAATTGGTTGCTAGTACGAACGGACTGGTTTCTGGTAAAAACAAGGTATCATGGAATTACATTGCAGTAAAAGGAAAACCAACACGCTGCATGGTGAAATTGACACCAGGTCCTGATCCGACCACAATTTGGAAATACACATTATATTGCCCACAATAATGGAATTGTACACTCAAATCGGCATAGGACCTGAAACTTTTGCGACACTTTCCACAGAGGAAGGAGATCGTCAAAAAAAGATTTATTCCCGCTTGGTAATTTTGATCATAATGACGTCAATACTTGCTGCCTTTTCGATGTTCATGTTCGCAACAATTGTTTTTCAATCCTATTTCATTGCTGTTCCTAGTGGTTTTTTTCTTGGCTTGGTGCTGTACAATTTTCAGCGTTTATTGATCATCGCTTCTTTGACACCTCAAGATGAAACACTCTATTTGAATTGGCTCGATAAAAAACGGGAATTTGAAGACTTGACGGATGCAAAAGTTATGGAATTGCAATCCAAGGCAGAACGCGAGGCTTTTTTAACCGACAAAAAAATGGCTTTTCGAAATGCCACAGCTAATTTTACAGCACGTAAAACGGGATTTGGAAGTCAGCTTATTGGTAAATTGGTTATCGTTCTGATCTTGGTCTTGTTTGGAATAATTGTCGCGAATGGACTGGAACTTTTCTTGTTTCGTGGACAAATTAATGATTCTATTGAAAAGTTACTGCAATCAAAAGAAGTTGTTGTTGATACTTGGTCGAAGAAACATATTTTCACCTCGACGAATGGAAAAGAGTTTTTACTCATCAATTCAAGATCACTTCTGGTGGATCTTGAATTTCTCACTAGAGGATTGGGATATTGGAAGTATTTGATGGATTTCATTGTGCTCATTGTTTTTCTTCTACCTATTATTTTATTGAATAAAAGTGAGGAATTTTTGAAAGGACCCGCAATGAGAGAATTGGTGCTTCAGGAATTGAAAATCACCAATGATCATTACATCTTGTCGAGGAGATTTATTCTTATTGAAAAAGACGAGTATTTAAAGTGGCTGTTAAACAGGACATACGCGGATTTTTACAATCGAACAGAGCGACCTAACAAGAAAAATTAATCGCATGAATAGTAAGAAATACTTTAACATTGGGAACCTTATCTTTTGGATATTGCTTCTCTTTTTGTTTCTTGTATTCATTCCGTTTTTTGGTGATTTCTTCTTCAATGAAAAATTGGTTAAAGAATGGGAAAAGGAATTAAAGACGGAGGATAGACAAGATGAAGAGTGGGATGACACCGAATATGAAGACACAAGTACAGTCAATGGGAAGATAAACATTGTATGGAAATGGCAAGATTACGATCGAGAATGGCATCAAATCTCTTTTTCTGTGGATTCAGTTCAATTGAATCGAGTACCAGGATTTAGAGAGGACCAAGGAAATATTCTCAATGTTTTGTACGGCAAATTGCACGACAACAGCTTGCCAATTATGGACCCGATGATTGAAGCGTTTAAAGCTGAAATCAAAAGTCAAAATTACCCAAAACAGGAAGCATACATGAAATCAATGGAATTGATAGTATCAGCAATTCAATTCATTCCGTACACATTGGTGCTTGGTGATGAGGAAGATTGTCCTTGTGAAACGCCTTTCGGAAGCTTCAGTGCGGATTGTAAAGTACAAAGCGATGGACGCGGGTGCTGCAGTGGAGTTATGCCCAATGGGGTCTATGCACCAGCGGAGTTTATGTACCACAAAAAAGGGGATTGTGATACACGATCATTGTTTGCTTACACCATATTGAATGAGTTAGGTTTTGATGTGGCGGTTATGGTATTGCTTAAAGAAAATAGCGGTCACAGTGTTTTGGGGGTTCACTTGAAAAACAGATCCTATCCGAGTTATGGAAAAGATGCTTCGGGTAAAAAATACTTTTTATGGGAACTTACCGCGCGCGATTTTCAGCTGGGGTATGACGTAGAAGGAAATGATTGGGAATCCTATTTAAATTAATGTTAAACGAAAAAACAACGTAAAAATGAGTACTTCTGTAATTAACTTAGTAATTATTGTTTTGTTGGGAATCGCTTATATGTTCACCTATTCATTGGTGATTAGCAAGTTCCTCAATAAAATATCAACACCAAAAAACACGGCCATTCTGATGATCTATTTTTCGGCATTGCTTTCGGCTGGGGTTAATTTGTACCACATATCGGAAATTTCAACGAATGCCTTTACGTTCTTTTTCGATAAACAAGATTTCGCGAATGCCATCCTATATTCCATTGGTTTCTTTTTAGGCATGTGGATTTTCTCTTTCTCGTTTTTCTGGATTAGTTTCTTTCTTGTTGGAATGTTCACCTCGCAAGTTGAAAAACATGAATTGTCCAGAAACAATAGAGAAATTGCAGGGTTACATGGTGTTGTTTTGATCACCTTGTCTTTTGTCATTGCACCCGTTTTAATCTCTATTGCCGCTCAATTTATTCCATACCCAGAATTGCCATTCTAAATTTTGGAAAGGAACGAATTGCTCAACGATTAAGGATACTTTTTTTTCTTGTTTTATCGATTCAATTCAATTCGGAATTGAATGGAATTTAAGCTGCGGAATTAAATCCTATTATTGATGGGCAGGCCGAACCTGAATTTATCCGAAATAATCTTGCGCTGATTAAGTTTAACCCGATCAATGCTGCCAGGTATTCTCTTCTGACGGATGAGCCTGTTATGAAAGCCAATACCTTGCGTTACGGAAAATTAACAAGGCCAAATGGAATAATTCAAGATGCTATGACGAATGATCAAGGTGTATTGGTGTATCTCGCATCAGGACCAAATAGAGAAGAATACGAGAACTTGCCCTACGATAAAGTCATCTTAATTGATTACAACTATTTCAAGAATGATCAATTCGGGGATAAAGTGGAATGTTGGAGTTGCAATGTGATCGAAGCTGTTGAGCGCTTTCATCAGCGCAATATGAAAATAAACTGCCTAGTCAACATCAATGAGGGATTGCAAGAAGGGGGTGGGTCGTTTGTTATGCTGTCGGATTTTATGATGGGCTATTTGTCACCATTACTGAAGGATGAATTTCTCTTGGTGACGAATTTACCCTATTATCAAAGTGTTCACATTTACGGGAAAATCAAAAAACTGGATTGGGGATTTGATTTCACTCAAATTTCACGAGATGAGCCCGATTTTGTTGATCCGTGGCAATTTTCTCATTACTCGCGTGGGCGTTCAATGGGTAAAGAAGGTTTTGGGGAAGTTTTTCGTTTGCGTCGCATCCAAAAGTCAAAAGTACTCCACTTAAATCCCGCACTTGATGTTCGCATCAAACAAGAAAGTATTTGGAAAGATGCACATAAATTGGATTTCATCGGAGTGAGTATTTCCAGCACAAAGGCTTTGTACAAAATGAATACAAGAGATGTAAAGTCCTTCTTTCTTCAAAAAGACAATACGCATGATATCCGAGGCAATAGCATGTTACGAATACTAGAATACTGTGAATCGCATAATATTCGATCGATTGGATTAATGCCTTGGTGCGATGGAAACTACACAGAGGCCATCGAAGCAATAATTCAGCATAAAGCATTCCATGTCAGAGAGATTACTTTTTATCACCTGTCTAAACATGACTATGCCCAACTCTACAATTGTACGCAAAATAATGTTAAACCTGAAATGAAATAGTATGAATAAAGAGATCATTGCAATGAATGAACTTTTCGATTCCTTCACTCCAGAACAAGAATCTTATGCCATCGAGAATGAGTTTCCGTATGTGTATTCAAAGGCAAGTTCATTCTTGGTGATGGGTGCTGAAAAATACCGCGCGAATGACTTTTTCAAGCAGCCGCCATTAGACTTTGATGAAGAGGATATAGCCATTCTTCAAGATGGTTGCAGACAGGTTTTAGCAGGTGTTGGGATGTCAGTTGAAAACCCATTTACTGGATTGGATGTTAGCGGATTCTCTGCACTTATGCGCATGTTTCATTTTGAAGCCATCGGACGAAAGACCAAACATGGTAAGATTTTGAACAATGAAAAAGGTGCTTTAGATTGTATAACGTTCAAACACATGGTGGATGGTAGAACCTGCGCATATTACAATTTCTGTAGGTATCCTAAATTGGATTGAATCCGTTAGAGAAAACACGAGAACACATTTAGAGAATGTATGTCGTGAAATGGCTTATCTACTTTTGTGGCCTATGGTTTACTCGCGAATGATTCTGCGCACCATCGTCCCGGATGAGCTCGATACTGATAGAACGTAGTTTCCAGAAGGTATATCCAACACAATTGATCCATTTGTAGCACAAGAACTGAAATAGACCACACGACCATCGATTGAGAAAATCGTTAATGTGACAGGTTCAGCGCCCAATCCAGAGATATAAAAATCAGATGTAAATGGCATCGGATGAAGTTCGAACCCAACATG
>CAMBMC010000160.1 GCA_945868555.1 Chitinophaga pinensis
TTCATAAGATTTTGTTGTGACAAGATAGGAAAAAATACTGAGTTATGTGTAAGTCGCAAAAAGAAAGGAGACCCTTGGGCCTCCTTTACTTGTAATTATGACGTTATTGCGATGATTTATTGAATTACCACTTTGAAGGTGCGTTCAATCTCATCATTTCGAAGGGTAATGAAGTAAATCCCGGTCACTTTATCTGTCAAATTGATTTCAGTAATGCTTGCTGGTTTCACACCATTGCGCTTGTTTAAGATTGTTCTGCCGTTCAAGTCTTTCACTTCAATGTCAAAAACACCTGTATTTCCTTCGTTGGAAATATACACAAGACCGTTTGATGGGTTTGGATACAAGGAAATTGAACTGAAAATAGTTTCTTCCAATGAATTGAAGTTGCAGTTGGCATCGACGTTCAACAAGACATTGGCGGTATCATTCGGACAAATGCCATTTCCAGAAATGTAGTCATAGTTGTACTGACCAGGGATGTTTGGTGCGGTGATTTCTGAGCTTGGCATAAGCACATTGCTCGGATTGTACCACATTCCACCCAAATCAATGTTGCCATTCAATCCAGCCAATAGATCAACTGGCTCATTGCGACATACGGTGATAGTTCCATCTTCACCTGCTGAGGATGGACGAGATACATTCACCTGAGCAATGATGGAGTCGCTTGCACAACCGTCAGCTAGGGTATATTCAAAATTGAATACTTGGTATGCCAAGCCTTCTGAATTGAAGGTGCTGCCGTTTAAGCCAATTCCAGCAGAAGGAATTTGAGCTGTCCAGATTCCTCCAGCATCGTATCCTGTGATTCCTTCAAAAAGGTCTGCTGTATCTCCTGTACAGACGTCAATTACCCCAACAACACTTCCTACTTGGAAGTCGATTGGCACAATTGAAATCGAGTAGTTTCCTGCTGTTGACGAGTTTCCGTCGTGCAACAAGTAGTACAAGTTACCTGGAGTCAATCCACAGATGGTAAAGTTAGGGGCTACACTTGTTCCACCAATCGCGTTGTCGTTCGCTGCAACTAAGGTAAAGTTGTTGAAGTCTGAACAGTTTGTTGCATCAAACACGGCTGCTTGACCCGCATAATTCGTGTACGTATTGTTAATGCGCACGTCACCCGAAGTTGGCGCGATGAAGCGGAACCAAGTGGTATTGTCCAAAGCCGAGTTGATCCAACCCGTAGTTGTTTGTGGACCCGTCGCAGGTGGTGCAATCACCAATTCAGGCACAGTCACTGTAGCTCCTGTGTTGTTGAAGGTGTAGACCGTTCCATCTGTTGCCAAAAGTTCGGCACCACATACATCGTCATTTGTAAGCGGCATCACTACGTTGAATGGGCCGATGTACGCTGATGTGTCATTGGCACAAACCGCTTGAACATACACTTGATATACACCACCTCCAAGCAATGCAGGATTTGTGATGGTATCGTTCAAGTTGTTGTCAAATACGACTTCCGTTCCTTGCGTGTACGGGTTGTATCCAGACATGCCATAAGCTACGTTAAAACCAGTTGCAGGGTAGGTAGGTGAACTTGCTACCCAACCCCAAGAAAGAAATAATGAATCTGTTGCTGAACTGTTGAACATGGCCGATGGGTTTGAACAGTAAGGCAAGGTTGTAAATGTACTTGCCAAAGGCAAACTTTGAATCGTCGGGCTACAGTCTGAGTAGATGTAGATGTCGTATGTAGTCAACTGTGTCAAGTTCGGAATAATCGCATTTGTCGCTGTCAAGTTGATTGTTGTTCCAGCTGTTAGTGGATTGAAACCTGTTGGACCATAAATGATGGTCCAGTTCGTTTCTCCTGCGAGACCACCTGTCCAAGTGATCGAAGCTTCAGTTGTAGAAACATAGGCATAGGTCAAGGCACTTGGCTTAGGACAGTCTGTGTAGTAGAAGTGAACACAAGAATTGTTCTGCAAGTACGTCGCGTTATTCATGGAAACTTGAATGGTTTGTGCTCCCGTTGCACCAATTTCTGCATCTAAACCAAAATTGTAAGCTGCATTGTCGTGATTTACATCGTCGTACACGAAGTATACCTCATTCGTTGTCTCTTCGATGATCAGTTCGAAGGTTACACCATCTGTTCCCAATGTAGAGAAGTAGTGGGCTACATTCGACCACATCACGATAAACTTACGGTTTGGTGCCGTTCCTACTGTTTGGTAGTAAACTCCTCCATATGGTGTGTTCATGTCTTGAACATACGGGAACAATCCAGTTGGTGTCATAGTGTACCCAACATTACCCGTTTGCGTGCCTAATAAGATTCCACCATTGTTACCAATCGTGATGTCGTTGATCAAAGTTCCTTGGTACAACAACGGGAACGGAAGTGCAACACCAACTTCGGAATCATCCGTCGTGTTGGTGGCTGTTCCTGTTGCTGCGATATTTACAAAACCAGATGTTGGACATTCTGAATCGTATTCTAGGTATTGTGCTTGACCATAGGTGTTCCATGAAGCAACACCTGCCCAGTACGATGTATCTGATGCTGAACAAATGGATTGAATGTAGGCTTGGAAGAATGAACCCGTTGGCAAGCCAGTAATGGTGTAAGGGTTTGAGTTTACAACCAACAAAGTACCTGTTCCAGGAACAAATCCTTGCGGACCATATTCAATCTGCCACTGTGTTTCAGATCCAGCAGAGTTCCATTGTAAGGTTGCTGAAGTTGTTGATGCCGTTAAAACTGACAATCCATTTGGCTGTGGACATGTTGGCAGCGGTGCGATGTTCACAATGTAATCTTCGGTTTCCCCCCACGTGTATGTGCCACATGGATTGATCGATGTCAACAACGTTGTTTCTACATTGACAACGCGCATCCGTGTCAAACCAAGTGTTGCGGTTGGAGGTACCGTGAAGTTTCCTGTTTCGGTGTGTGGTCCAACAACTGCCGCGGCTGAAGTATACACATTTTCTCCAGGATCCGTGAATGATCCGTTTTGATTGAAGTCAATGAATACTTTCGTAGCATTGTTGAAGTTACCTCCGCATGTTCCAATTTGAATGGAAAGTGGGTAGCTTACAGAAGCCGCCAAGATAGGTGCGGGTACTGTAGCCGTATAATTTGAATATTGACTTAGAGTAGATCCTGCTCCACCTGTTGTTGAACATGTTGAAGTATTGTTCAATGTGCTTACAGAAACATTCAAAATTTCTTCGTCGGCAACACTTGTCGCGTTACTTGCACAGTAGCAGTCAATAAATGAACTAGTTGTAACAAATACAGGAATCGACGTAGCTGTTAATCCACTCGCGGTGCATGTGATAATGCATTGATAGTATGTATTTACACTTTGTGTGGTGTTGTATGAAGGTGACGTCGCTCCAGTGATGTTGGTGAATGTCGTTCCGTTCAATGACGACTGCCACTGGTATGTCAATCCTGACGCTAGTGTTGCACCACTCATGGATAACGAGAACGTATTCGCTGGACACACGGTAGCGTTTGAAGTTGTGGTTGTTCCACCTACAGGTTGTCCTGCACATGGCGTTGGTGGCACAATTGAGATGTTGTAATCTTCTGTTTCACCCGAACCAAAAACAGTACAGGCATCAATTGCACCGTTGGTGTTTCCGGTTCCACGTGTACGGATGCGCATCTTCGTGCTTCCAGGAGTTGCTGTCAATGGAATTGTTACGGATACAGTGGTAACCTGTCCACTTGGAATCGCTAAACCAATCTGCTGCCATTCAGAGGCTTCGAATATAAGGTTTTGGTTGTAGTCAATCCAAACGGAAGCAATCGCTGCTGTATAGGTTCCAGCTGCTCCCATAGTCAATGAAAGATTATAACTCTGTCCAAGGAATACTGTTGCTGTATTCGTATACGACATGTAGTATGGAGAAGCTGTTGGATTGGTCGCTATGGAGTTGTTGGTCATATTACTGAATGATACGCTATTCATAAACGTTCCCGTTCCTCCCGCACTCGTTGGTGCACAATATTGCGCAACTGCAGCACTTGACAGCAAAAGCGTAATGAGTAAGGTGTTAATTATTCGTTGCATTTTCTTTTATTTTATTGGGTTCAATGACTTTGCGAAATGGTAATTAGTTCAATACGATTTGGAATACTTTCGACGAACGATCGTTAAATGCTTTCAAGAAGTACATTCCAGGTTGTGCATTTACAAGGTTGATTTCTGTTACGGAAGAACCGGATATTGCTATCTTGCTTGAATAAATTACACGACCATTCATGTCGCTTACTTCATAAAGGTACATTTCGTTGGATTGTTCATTGGTAATGAAAACAGTTTCCGAAGTTGGGTTAGGGTATACACTGAAATGTTCTACTTCCAAGTCTTCAATGCCATTGTAATCACAGTTCGGATTTACGCTCACAAGCACGTTTGATGTGTCATTTGGACAAACACCATTTCCTGTGATGTAATCGTAGTTGTACTGACCAGGGATGTTTGGTGCAGAAATGAACGATTCTGTCACTTGGTTGCTTGGGTTGTACCACGTACCTCCTGCATCCATATTTCCTGAAAGGCCAGTCAACAAGTCAAAAGGCTCGTTGCGACACACAGTAACAGTTCCATCATTTCCTGCGGATGAAGGCCCGAAAATGTGTACTTGCGCAATGGCAGTATCTACTGCACATCCATCGGTGATGCTGTAGTCAAAGTTGAAAATCGAATAAGCCAAACCAGCAGAAGAGAAGACACTATCGGTCAATCCAGCTCCTGAAATCACAAGCTCTGCTGTCCAAACACCACCTACGCTGTATCCTGTAACACCGTCAAACAAGTTGGCTGATTCCCCTGAACATACATCAATAACACCATTGAATGCTCCTGCATTCAAGTTGATCGGTGTAATGGATAATGAATAGGTGCCGGGGATGAAACTAAAGCCATCATGCATCAAGTAATAGGTGTTACCTGGTGTTAATCCGCACACGGTAAAGTTCGGCGCTTGGCTTGTTCCACCAATTGCATTGTCATTGGCTGCAATCAAGGTAAATGAACTGAATTCGCTACATGTTGTTACATCATATACTGCGGCTTGACCGTTGTAATTGATGGCTGTATTGTTGATGCGCACATTTCCAGAGGCTGGCGCAACGAACTTAAACCAGGTTGTCAGGTTTAATGTTGAATCCACCCAACCTGTAGTTGTTTGCAATCCAGTTGCTGGAGGCGCTATTTGAGCTTCATTCAATTGAAGAGTAGCTCCTGTGTTGTTGAATGTATAAACTGTTCCGTCAACGTTCAATAGCAGAGCGTCACACACAGAATCATTTGCCAATGGCATGATCACTGAGAATGGTCCAACATACGAAGAGGTATCTGTTCCACAAACCGCTTGCACATACACTTGGTAAACACCACCACTCATTAATGTTGCATCGTTGATGATGTTGTTCAATGCTGTACCTGAACTTGCTACAGTTCCTGTATACAAATCAAATCCATTCACACCGTACTGCACATTAAATCCTGTTGCTGGGTAGTTTACAGATGAAGCTGCCCATGTCCAAGAAGCAAGGATAGACGCTGTTGCAGTTGCATTGTTCATTGTGGTAGGATTCGAACAGAAAGGAGGCGTGAAGAATGTACCAAACAAGCCCAAACTTTGGTTTCCAACGGAACAGTCTGCGAACACATAAATGTCGTATTGTGTCAATTGATCCAAGTTTGTAAGCTGGATATTTGTATTTAATGTAGGTACTGATGTTCCAGAAGTTAATGGATCAAATCCCGCAGGACCATAAACCACTGTCCAGTTTGTCTCTCCTGCCAAACCTGCTGACCACGTGAAGTCCGCTGCATCAGAAAGTACGGAGTTGGCAACCAAGTTCAGTGGTTTAGGACAATCTGTATACACGAAGTGAACGCATGTGTTGTCGGTAAGGTATGTTGCTTGATTGAAGGATACTTGAATATCTTGATTTGTTCCTGCCAAACCAATTGTCGCGGAAGCACCATTGTCGTATGCTAAAGATCCCGTAATTGCATCTTCGTACACGAAATAGATTTCTTGCGTAGCTTCTTCGATAATCAATTCAAAGTTCAATGG
>CAMBMC010000161.1 GCA_945868555.1 Chitinophaga pinensis
GAGACTGTTGTTGGTCGATTTTAAGGATTCATTTACGTTTAACCTCTACCATATCTTGGAATCACTCGGTGCTGACATTGTGGTTTTAGAGGATGGAACACTTTTTACAGAAGAACTCATCTTATCCTATGATGGAATAGTACTTTCACCAGGTCCGGGCTTGCCCGAAGAAAAGAAATCAATGATGTCAGTAATCGCAATGGCTGAAGGGATACGACCACTGTTAGGTGTTTGCCTCGGTATGCAAGGAATTGCGAGGCATTACAAGCTGCCACTTTATAACCTTAATCAAGTACAGCACGGTGTTGTTGCTGAAGTGACTGTTCAGTATGTTTCTGAGCTGTTGGAAAATATGCCGAATAAATTTGATGCCGGATTGTACCACAGTTGGGCTGTAGATGTCGAAAATCAGCAACACTTTACTTGTATTGCCCGCTCCGAAAATGGCGTTGCTATGGCAATTGAAAATAGTTCAGTACGTATCTATGGCATTCAATTTCATCCTGAATCTGTTTTGACACCTCTTGGAGATCAACTTTTAAAGAATTTCATTAAAATTTGTTCCTCTTAGAAAAAAATAACGTGACAAGTCGTATTTTTGGACATCAACTTAAACTATAAAACCATGAAACAATTTATTTTTATTATTGCCCTATTTGCCTCGTTGACCTCGTTCTCGCAATCGTGTGTTGGAAAATGGATAACCATTGATGACGAAACGAACAAGAAAAAATCAATTGTTGAATTGTACAAGGTGGATGGGAAGCTATTTGGAAAAATCATTTATTTATTTCCTCGCGAAGGCCGCGAAGACGATCCGAAATGTAAAAAATGTACGGATGACCGGAAAGATCAGCCACTTGTGGGATTGCAAATTGTGCGCAGTTTAAAGTGGGATGGTGAAGAATGGGAAGGAGGCACGATTGTCGATCCGGAAATTGGAAAAATCTACACCGTGAAAATGTGGTTGGTGGAAGGAAATGCCAACCTACTGAATGTTCGTGGTTACATCGGTCCCTTGTACCGCACACAAAAATGGGTGCGCGTAGAATAAATAATTCTGAAGTATTCTGAACATTACAGGGTGTTTATTGTTTATTCAAAAAAAAAGAAATTTTAGTCGAATGAAAAAATCTACACTCCTCATCGTTTATTTATTTTTCCCAATGATTTTCTTTGCGCAGTCAGGAAAAGTAATGGGTAGAGTTTTTAATGCATTAAACAATGAGCCCTTACCTTTTGCGAAGGTAATCGTTGTTGATCAGCAAAAAGGAGCAGTTTCAATCGACGATGGAACTTTTGAAATCAATGGGCTTTCTCCAGGAGTTTACAACTTCAGGGCGAGTGTGTCGGGTTTTCAAGATTTCCTGATCAATGAAGTTACAGTAACGAATGCCCGAACTGTTGAGCTGAGTTTTCCGATGGAAATGATTATCGTTGATAAGGAGGAAGTGATTGCAAAGGCTTCACCTTTTGTTCGAAAAGACGAGTCTCCAGTTTCCTTGAAAACATTGAATGCTACGGAAGTGGAGCGTCTTCCTGGGGCGAATAGAGATGTGAGCAAGGTGCTGCAGGCTTTTCCGGGTGTTGCTTCTCGTGCGACATTTAGAAACGACATCATCATTCGCGGGGGATCACCAGGTGAAAATAAATTTTATCTCGACGGCATCGAAGTTCCAAACATCAACCACTTCGCTACACAAGGGTCGAGTGGTGGTCCTGTGGGCTTATTGAATGTCAACTTTATCCGTGAGGTAGACTTTTATTCTGGGGCATTTCCCTCAAGTCGAGCAAATGGATTGAGTTCAGTCATCGCATTCAAACAAAAGGATGGAAATCCGGATGCTCTAATCACCAACTTCGCATTGGGTTCGAGCGATGTGGCCTTAACCTTGGACGGTCCACTTGGAAAAAAAGCAGATTTCATTTTTTCAGCGCGACGGTCATACCTTCAATTTTTGTTCTCCGCATTGCAACTTCCATTCCTACCGACCTACAACGATTCACAATATAAGGTTAATGTTAAGCTCAACGACAAAAACAAAATTACGTTTCTGGGACTTGGTGCCTTCGATCAATTTCGACTGAATTCAAAGGTAAACGAGAAGGTTACTGATCCCGACAAGAAGGAATACAATGAGTTTATTTTGGGTAATATTCCATCGCAGGGACAATGGAGTTACACCTTCGGTGTGAATTGGTTGCATTATTCGAAGCATTCCTACCAAACAGTTGTAATGAGCAGAAACATGCTGAAAAACACATCTCGCCGTTACGCCGGAAACATCGAAACAGAAGCTAACAAGATCTTGGATTATTCGTCTTTTGAAGCGGAAAATAAATTCAGATTTGAACATGTATATTCCAAAAATGGTTGGAAATTGACCGCTGGATTTGGGTACGAATATGCGCGTTACAACAACCAGACATACAACAATATCATTGTGCAGGGATTGCCGATAACAGTGGATTACACATCAGATTTGTACCTCAGCAAAGGATCAATGTTTGCGCAAGTGAATAGAAAATTATTTGGCGAACGATTGAATCTTTCCCTGGGTCTACGCAGCGATGTGAGCAATTATTCAAAGTCGCTCATGAATCCTTTAGATCAATTGTCACCCATGATTTCGGCCAGTTATCGTGTCAATGAACGTCTGTCGATTAATGCTAATGTGGCGCGGTTCCATCAGCTTCCTTCCTATACGATTCTCGGTTTTAGAGATGCGACAGGAACCTTAGTCAACAAGGAAAATGACGTGAAGTACATTCGTGCAGATCATTTCGTTTTGGGTACAGAGTATTTGACAAAGTTTTCATCCCGATTCACAGTGGAAGGATTCTACAAAGGGTACAGCCGCTATCCCTTCTCACTCAACGACTCTATCTCCCTAGCTAACCAGGGCTCTGATTTTGGAGTTGTGGGCAATGAAGCAGTGAAATCAATTTCGACAGGCCGGGCCTATGGTGCTGAATTCCTTTATCAGCAAAAAATGATTAAAGGCTTTTATGGAATCGTTGCTTATACTTATGTTCGCTCAGAGTTCAAGGATAAAAATGGCAGCTATATTCCATCCTCTTGGGACAGTCGTCACATCGTATCGATTACGGGTGGAAAGCGTTTCAAAAAAGGATGGGAAGTAGGTTTTCGTTGGTTGTTCTCAGGCGGATCGCCTTACACACCGATTGATGTAGCAACTTCAAGCCTTAAGCAGGTTTGGGATGTGAATGGTCAAGGTGTATTAAATTACAACTTACTAAACACCATGCGTGAATCGAGCTACCATCAATTGAACATGCGTGTGGATAAGAAAATCTTTTTACCGAAATTTTCGATGAACTTTTACCTGGACATTCAAAATTTATATGGATATAAAACAGCAGTTGCGCCGATTCTTTTGCTAGAGAAGGATGCGAATGGTCAGCCAATTACAGATCCAAATGACCCAACGCGTTACAAGACGAAATTCATTAAAAATACTTCTGGTATTGTGCAGCCAACTTTGGGAATTATTCTTGAGCTCTCTGCGAAAAAAAAATCCAGAACGAATTAAATAAAAGAAAAGTCAACGCGTCGGTTGTTTTGCTTGCCTTCGGGAGTTGAATTGTTGTCCACCGGCGCGCTTTCGCCTTTAAAATCGATTTCTAGTCGGTCTTTTGAAAGTCCATGAGTGGTGAAGAACTGAATAATCGCCTCTGCACGCCTTTTAGACAAGTCGAGGTTGTAGTGGTCAGAACCATCAGCGTCCGTGTGTCCTGTGACCTTAATGCGCAAATCGGAATGGCCATTGACAACGCGAATCAGACGAATGAGAAAATCGTGGTATTCAGGTTTTATTTCCGCGAGATCGTACTCAAAATAAATCGGCAGGAATTTAAAATTGTCGCGTTCTTTTTTCCGTATTTCTGGAGCGTAATATCCTTTAGCATAATCAGAAACAAAAGTCGAGAACCACGTCTGTGATGGGGGTGATTTTTCGGCATCTGGAAAAGCTTCTGTTGATCGGTACAAAATAATTTTCCCCCTGCTGTTTCGGCAATCGCTGCTCGTATATTTTCCTTCCAAATACCCTGTGCTGTCAGTGTAGGTCAACGTAGCGGAAAGCATACACCACGTAGTTTTGGTGTTCGTTTTCTTTTTTTCGATGAATGTTTGTTGGAAGCTCAGGTTTTTTTCACTAGCACTACCTTTTATTTTTTTAACGGCAAAAAGTTCAGTATCGAAGATTTCTTCTCGCGTTTTTCCGATGAATTCTTTTTCGTTAGATGAGATACTTAAATAGATGATTGTGGATTGTTGAATCGTTCCGCCATCGCGAATAAGTATTCCCTGCCAATTGCCAGAGAGCATGGTCTGCGCCATTGACACCAAGGTTAGTATGGAAAATGCAGCACTAAGACAAATCGTTTTCATCGCTCAATTATTCGTTCATTTTTGAAAAAGGTTTCCAATTGATGCAAGATAGCGAACATTGTTTCCTTAAATTTGTTTACAATCAAAAAGAAACAAATGAAATTAGTACTAGCAATGGCAGTCGTATTTGCAGCAATGGCCTTCGTAGGCGAGGAGAAAGGAACAATTCACAAATTCACCGTGAAAGACATCAATGGAAAGGATTTCGTCTTTTCATCCCTCAAAGGAAAGAAAATTATGGTGGTGAACACCGCTTCAAAATGTGGTTTAACTCCACAGTATGAAGAGTTAGAGGCTTTGTACAAAGAGTACAAAGATCAAAATTTCGTCATCGTTGGTTTTCCGGCGAACAACTTCATGTCGCAGGAACCAGGTTCAAATGAAGAAATCGAATCGTTTTGTAAGAAAAATTACGGCGTAACTTTTCCCATGATGGGCAAGATTTCAGTGAAAGGTTCGGACATGAATGAGGTGTACAAATTTTTGACGACAAAAGCTTTGAATGGATTGGAAGACAACCAAGTGGCTTGGAACTTCCAGAAATATTTAATCAATGAGCAAGGAGAGTTGGAACAAGTGATTTCTCCACGGACCTTGCCAAACGATCCTCAAATTATTGAGTGGATTACAAAGAAGTAACCCAAGGTAATTTCTCGTTAATATTTTGTTGATAAGTTCACCTTATTGAAGGTCTTATTTTTGCCGCTAAACCCTCGTGTTTTCTTATTTTTGTGTGTTATACAACTAACTATCCAAAAATAAGGATTACGATGAGTGAAGAAGTGAAAAAAGACGGCTATTCAGCGGATAATATACAAGTTCTAGAGGGCTTAGAAGCGGTTCGCAAGCGTCCAGCGATGTACATAGGTGATGTCGGTGTGAGAGGTTTACATCACCTGGTTTATGAAGTTGTCGATAACTCAATTGATGAGGCCTTAGCAGGACATTGTGACACCATCGATGTATGGATTAATGAAGACAATTCTGTCACTGTACGTGACAACGGTCGTGGAATTCCTACGGCAATGCACACCAAAGAAAAAAAATCAGCCCTTGAAGTTGTAATGACTGTACTCCACGCAGGTGGTAAGTTTGACAAGGATACCTATAAAGTATCTGGTGGACTTCACGGTGTAGGGGTTTCATGTGTAAATGCACTTTCAATTCACTTGCGTGCTACAGTGCGTCGTGATGGAAAAATATATGAGCAAGAGTACAGCATAGGGAAACCTTTGTATGATGTAAAAGTAATCGGTGAAAGTGAAGAAACAGGTACGACGGTAACCTTTAAGCCTGACGCAAGCATCTTCGATTACACGGAATACAACTACAACACAATTGCTGCAAGAATGCGCGAATTGGCGTTCTTGAACAAAGGAATCACCGTTACGTTGACAGACTTGCGCGAGGTGGATGAAGAGGGAAAGCACCTTACTACCAAGTTTCATTCTGAAGGTGGTTTGAGGGAGTTTGCGCAATACCTCGATCGCAACCGTGAGCCATTGATTTCAGATGTCATTTATTTTGAAGGTGAGCGCGAAGGAATTCCTGTGGAAGTGGCATTGACGTACAATACATCCTATACAGAGAACATTCAAGCATATGTAAACAACATCAATACC
>CAMBMC010000162.1 GCA_945868555.1 Chitinophaga pinensis
CAACTTCTGCAAATGGTGTTTGTCCTGGAACATCTGCAACGATTGGTTCTGGATTGAGTGCTGGTAACTTCTCAAGTGTTTCTATTCCTCATGCTCCTGCTGCTGCTCCAGGTTATGCGAGCACATTGGTTACAGGCGGTGTTGCAACTCCAGCTCTTTCTACAGGAAGTTTAGATGATGGTGGTTGGTACAATGTCCCAATGAACTTCAACTTTAACTTCTTTGGAACAATCTATAATGCCATCACAGTTGGAACGAACGGTACCTTATTCTTTGGTACAGGAACAGTTGGTGACTTTACCTTCGTAACACTACCAAGTACAACTGAACCGTTTAACATGGTTGCAGTTTTGGCGATGGACAACAACCTTGCCGGTGCAACTGGAGGAACAATAAAGTATTGGACTGAAGGATATGCTCCAAACCGTAAGTTCATCGTAAGCTACAACAGTGTTCAGGAATATGCTGACACGAAATTCAGTACTGCTCAAGCAATCTTCTACGAGACAACTGGAATTATTGAAGTACACGTGACTTCTTCAACAAACGTTGACCGTAACAAATTGGTTGGTGTAAATAACGGAAACGGTACAGTAGGGGTCTTGGCTTATGCGTCTGGAACTGTTGCTAATGCAACCAATCCAATTGCGAATCCATTTGCTTATCGCTTTACGCCACCATCAAACTACACAACAACATGGTTTGCGAATGGTACTCAGTTTGACACAGGAACAAACATTTTCTCTGAATCTGTAACTCCTGCGGTGACGACTACATATTCTATTAGCTATACTAACCAAACCACAGGATGTACAAATGCACCTGGATCAGCTGAAGTAACAATGGCAGTTCTTGGAACAGTAGCTCCTTCTGGTGTTAATGCAACAGCAAGTACAACAGCAGCATGTAGCGGTACTTCATTCAACTTGGCAACAAGTTATACAGGTATTACAGACGGCTTGACTTACCAATGGCAAGTATCAACAGATGGTGGTTTGTCTTGGACGGATATTGTAGGAGCTAACGCACTTACATACACCACTTCATTGACTGCTGCATCTCAATACCAAGTTGGAATTGCTTCTTGTGGTGGAACAATCGCTTACTCTACACCAGTGAGTGTTGGGTTGAATCCTCCAACTGAATGTTACTGTATTCCAACGTACACAAATGGTACCTCGGATGGTGACTTGATCTCAAATGTTCAGATTGTAGGTACAACATTGTCTAACAACACTGGATTTGTTGCGGGTACACCGTCATACACATTCTACACAGGTCAGCCCAACTACACAGCAACATTGCTTCCTTCCTCTTCATACACACTTCAAGTATCGACAGGAGAATGGGGGTCACAAGGATTTGCAGCGTGGATTGACTACAACGACGATGGAATCTTTGGTGCTACTGAATTGGTCGGAGCTACTCCTACGACAATCGGAACAGGGGTTACTCCTGGAGTAATCAATGCATCCTCTTCATTCACGATTGCTTTGGCATGTACACCACCTGCAGGTGTTCACAGAATGCGTGTTCGTTGCGCATACTTCCAAAATGGTGTAACGATGGACCCATGCTTAAATTATGGTTATGGTGAAACTGAAGATTACTTGATTACTATCGCTCCAGCGCCTACATGTCCTGCACCGGGTGCAATGACAGCCGGAACAACAACGACTACAAGTGCTCCACTTACATGGGCAATGGGTTGTGCTACAGCGACAAACTTCGACTTTGAATATGGTCCAACTGGATTCGTTCAAGGAACAGGAACAACAGTAACAGCTCCTGCAGATTCTATCGTAGGAACAACTGGTTACTTCAACTTGACTGGTTTAACACCAAATACAGCTTACTCAGTATATTACCGTGCAAATTGTGGTGCTGGTGATGTTAGCCCTTGGTCTGTAGCATCTGCAGCAACAACATTGTGTGCGCCGATTACTTTGTCTGCAATTTCAGCAGCAAGCTCTTGTGACACATACACATTGCCAGGAATTACTGAAGCAACGCCATCTAACAATGCTGGTTTAACAATGGGTTACTATGCTAACATCAACGGTACAGGTGGACAAATCACTACACCAGTGACGGCTTCAACAACAGTTTATGCGTTTGCACAAGCAGGAAGCTGTTCAGCTGAGATCGCAGTACCGGTGACCATCTACAACACTCCAACAATGAACGTGTTGAACCCTACAATTTGTAACGGAGATTCTACAGTACTTTGGTCAACTCAAGGAACTGCCATTGACTTTGTTTACTCATTGAACGGAATCTTCCTTGGAAGTGGATTGACTTACCATGTTTATCCAACATTAACAACAACATACGGTATCGTAGCAGTTGGACTTGGTGGATGTAACTCAGCAGTAAGCAACGCTACAGTAACTGTGAACCAACCGACAACGTCTACAACAAACATTACTGCTTGTAACACGTATGCATGGAACAATCAGACCTACACAACATCTGGTGTTTATACGTACTCAACAACAAATGCCCTGGGTTGTGACTCAACAGCAACGTTGAACTTGACAGTGAACTATGCTTCTGCATCGGCTACAAACGTTACTGCTTGTAACACCTATGCATGGAACGGAAACACGTACAACACGTCTGGTACATATACGTACTTAACGACTAATGCTGTAGGTTGTGATTCAACAGCGACCTTGAACTTGACAATCAACAATTCAACAACAAGTTCTACAAACGTTACGGCTTGTGTCTCTTACTCATGGAATGGAACAACGTACAACGCAACTGGTGCATATACGTACTCTACGACAAATGCTGTAGGTTGTGATTCAACAGCGACCTTGAACTTGACGATTAACAACGCACTATTCACTACTGAAACAGTTACAGCATGTGATTCATATGCTTGGAATGGTAACACGTATACTACATCAGGTTCTTATACATTCTTGTCTTCAAGTGTATTTGGTTGTGACTCTACAGTAACCTTAAACTTGACGCTCAACAACTCAGCGACAAGTGCAACGACACTGACTGAATGTGACTCTTACACATGGAATGGATCAACGTACACGACTTCTGGATCTTACATCTTCAACACGCAAACTGTTGCAGGATGTGACTCAACAGCGACCTTGAACTTGACGATCAATAACTCATCAACGAGCACTACAACAATGATTGCTTGTGATTCGTACACGTGGAATGGTCAGACATACACTGCATCAGGTTCTTACGACTATGTAACAACAAACGCAGCAGGTTGTGATTCAACAGCTACGTTGAACTTGACCATCAATGCAAACCCTACAGCAACACTCACGGACAATGGTGACGGATCAGCAACTGCATCTGCAGGATCTGCTTACCAATGGATTGATTGTGCTACGGGTGCAGACATCGTTGGAGCTACATCACAAACATTTGATCCAACAGTAACTGGAAGTTATGCCGCTGTTGTTACAAATGCGAGTGGATGTTCGGATACTTCATCTTGTTTGACAATCGATCTTACAGGATTGGATGACAAAGACAATACGAAGTTCAGTGTTCAACCAAACCCATCTTGGGGTATGTTCAATATCACATCTGATAAAGTAATGATCGGAACATTGACAATCACAGATGCATCTGGACGAATCATTGGCACAGAAGCATTGAATGGATTGACAAAAACAATCGACCTTACTTCTGCAGTTACAGGAGTGTATTACTTCACGATTAAGACTGATTCTACTCAGAAAGTAATTCGAGTAATCAAAAACTAAATCGAACATGAATTCATAAGAGCCGTCCTTAGTGGCGGCTCTTTTTTTCGTTTAAATCTTTTATCATGCGTATCTTTTATTACCTCGTAGCAGTTCTCTCTTTGCTTAGCAGCTTTGAAGCAATTGCGCAATCGTTAACCATTGGAACCAGTACGACAGCCCAGTACTTTTATGGGCCTTATTACCGAAGCTCTGCTGCTTCAACCATCAACTACTCCAAGTATGCATACCTGTATACTCCCGATGAGTTGGCAACAATTCCTGTTGGATCAACCATTACCATGATTGAATGGCAAAAGGCTGCAGGAACGATCACCGCACCCAACCAATTTCAGATTTTTCTTGAAAACAATGCTGCAACTGGCTTAACTGCAGGAACAACATGGGGAACATTCACAGGTACATCAACGAATGTCTACAATAACGCAGCACAAGGTTTCACGGTATCAGGTCCAGGATGGGAAGGATTCACCCTTTCATCAGGTTTTGTCTATACAGGAGGATCATTGCAAGTGCTTACAGACTTCTTCAAGCAAGGAACGGCAAGCGGCGCAAACACCTATTATTTTACAAATACACCTGGAAAAGCATTGGGTTGGGCAGCAACTGCTGTAGGCTCAAACGCTACTCCATTAGCAACGACAACATACGGGAACAACCGTCCAAATATTCGAATTACCTATACTCTACCTCCGACATGTCTTGGAACACCTGATGGCGGAAATGCTGTTACCTCTACTGCATCTATCTGTCCAGATGTAAACTTCGTGGTGCAGTTGAACAATGCCTCACAAGGTGATGGAATTACTTACCAATGGCAGGTTTCTACCAATGGAACGACTTATTCAAACATCACCGGAGCAACAACTCCGAGTTTGACAACAAACCAAGACGTCGACTCATACTACCAATGTGTAGTAACGTGCGTACCTTCCGGCTTCTCGGGAACCTCAACACCTGTTCAGGTAACTACGAACCCATTCATGCAATGTTATTGCAACAGCACTGCGACAAATGTCGCCAATGAAGAAATTTTCAATGTTACTGTCGGATCATTGAACAACACCTCCACCTGTGGAATAACAGGAACAACAGGTTCAACATTAAACCTTTACTCAAACTTTACGAATGTTGCTGCACCTAGCTTGGCTGCAACGGCAACTTATTCTTTGGGATTGACGGTAGGAACTTGCGGAACCATCAATAACAACATGAGCAAGGTATTCATCGACTACAATCAAAATGGATTGTTTACAGATGCGGGTGAACTTGTTTATGTTTCACCTGCGGCAGTCGTCGGTGCAAATACCATCTCTGCATCATTCGTAGTTCCTGCAAGCGCAGTTGTTGGACTAACACGTATGCGTGTCATCAACATGCAAACGATTTCTGCAGCAACCATTAACCCATGCGGAACATACGCTTTTGGGGAAACAGAGGATTACATGGTAAACATTGCACCAGCGCCAACATGTCCTCAACCAACATCATTGACCTTAATTGATGCAGCAAATACGACTGCAACACTTCAATGGACTGTAAACGGTTCAGAAACGCAATGGGAAATTGAATACGGTCCAACTGGATTTACACCAGGTACTGGAACGGGTGTTCTTGTAAGCTCAAATCCAGCTAACATTAATGGATTGACATCAAACTCGTTCTACCAAGCGTATATTCGCGCGGTCTGTACCCCAGGTGACAGTTCATTCTATACTGGTTTTGTATCGTTCAACACCTACAACCAAGGTGCATTTGTTGATTTTGACAACTCATGCCCGTCTACTGGATTTGTAGACATCTCAACAACAGGTACACCACTTCCTTTGAACGACGAAGATGAAGCACCTCTTTCTTTCCCGTATACAGTATTCTTCCAAGGAGTACCATACACGAATGCAACCATCGGGAACAACGGAGCTATTGTTTTTGGAACAACGACAGCCCAAGTGGCATTGAACAATACAGCGATGGCTGCAGCTGTCAATGGATTGTACCCTTTCTGGGACGATTTGGCAGGAACAGGTGGTGGCTTGTGGTACCAGACATTAGGTACTGCACCCAACCGTAAAACGATTGTTGAATGGCAAAAAGACCGCGTTGGCGCTGCTGGAAATCCTATAAACTTTGAATTGATTATCGAAGAAGCTACGCAAGAAATCTATTTCGTGTACGAAGATGCAATTACGGGATCTTTAGCATACGACAATGGTGCTTCCGCGACAATTGGTTTGGCAGGAACAAATCAAGATATTCAAGTATCCTTCAATC
>CAMBMC010000163.1 GCA_945868555.1 Chitinophaga pinensis
GTGAATCCAGGAAGTCGGGTGTAGGTTCCTTTTTCAAGGGTCGTGTACGAACGTACATTGACCCAAGGAACGGTGTTGTGCACCAAAGGGTAGGAGAGTGGCGTAACGGGAACTTTTGGTCCGTAGGCCAATTTGTTGACAAAGAGAAAGTCACCCACTAAAAGTGTTTTTTCCATGGATCCTGTTGGGATTTGAAAGGGCTCAAACACATAGGTACGAATGATCAACGCGGCAACAAGTGCAAACCAAATGGAATCACCCCATTCTTTTACCTTGGATTTGCTTCCAGGTTTTTCCCGAGACACAGCGTTTAAAGCAAGGGCTATAGCATGACCAATCACCGGTAAAGCAAGGAACAAGGCAATGTGGTCTCCCCATTTTCTATCCTCACTTTCTTTTGCATTGGCCCAATTTGTTTCAGGAAGAAAATCTTGTTTTGAAGATGCGATTTTAGCGAAAATGAAATAAGGAAAAAGTATCCCTTGAAGGGTGTCGGCGAAGGAGTAATACCCAAAGCGACGGATGTAACTTACATTGATCACCGACCACATCACCAAATGTACACCAGGAAAAATAAGGAGTAAGGACCAAAATGGCTTATGACAAAACACTTTGAAGGCAACAAAATAGTTGTATCCCGGAACCAGTGCTTCCCATGACTTCCTGCCCGCTTGTTCGAAACTTTTGTTCCACATCGCTAAGTATGGATGCGCAAGAATGAGTAGATAGAAATAGATAAAACTCATGGGTTTATTTTTTTAGATTTAAAACATCGTTCATGGTAAAGACGCCAGTTTTTCCGTGGAGCCATTCGGCGGCAATTACAGCGCCTAAAGCAAAACCTTTACGGTTGTGTGCTTCGTGTGAAATTTCTAAGGTGTCTACGTCAGAAACATAGCGTATACTGTGCGCTCCTGGAACATCTGGTTTTCTGTGCGAGATTACAGCCAATTGACCTTCAGTGGTGTGAGGTGCATTGTTTTCACCATGAACCCAAGAAACATAGTCGTCATTGCTTTCCATTAAGCCGTTGGCTAAGGTAATGGCTGTCCCACTTGGTGCATCCAACTTTTGGAGATGGTGTATTTCTTCCAATTCAGCGTGGTAACCAGTATGTCCTTGCATCAATTCAGCCAAACGCTTGTTCAATGCGAAGAAAATATTTACACCAATGCTGAAGTTAGACGCGTACAAGAGTGCTGCGTCCTGTTCTTTCGCTTCGGAAAGTAGTGTTGATTCGGAAGAATTCCACGCTGTGGTGCCGACGACGATTGGTAATTTTTTATCGAAACAAAAGCGCATGTGACCAAGTGCCAGTTCAGGTCTTGAAAATTCAATGGCGACATCTGCTTGAGTTAAATCGGCTTTTTCAATCGGAGTTGAGCTGTTCACATGCGCAACAATGTTGTGTCCGCGTTCAAGGGCAATCGTTTCGATTGATTTCCCCATTTTCCCGTAACCGATCAGTGCAATGTTCATGCGTATTGACTTTGTGTAAAATTAAGGATTTTCGCGGGCTAAGATAGTTCTATTGGTGAAATTCCATTTCATACCAATTCCAAATGATTGTCCCATAGGAAAGGAGGGGTAAATGGACATGGTCAAGTCCGGTGAAATGTCAAAACGCACGAAATGGGCTTCAATCCCAGCATCAACAAGTTGAAATAAATAGACCAAACCAACGCCAAGTATAGATAAATCACGTTGGCTCTGGTATTGTTGAAACAATGTTAAAATGCCGAAATCATCGTAAAGCGACCATTTATCGGACAAAACACCGCCATTTTGTCGATTGCTGTACTCCGTTTTTAATTCTTTAACAGTCTGTTGATTGGTGTAAAGAAAATAGCCTGTCGCTCCCAATCCAGCATAAATCAAGGGAACCTTCCAATAAGCTTTTTTCTTGCCTTTGGGCATATAAATATGGTTGTAAATCTGACCAGCGCCAGGAATGATTGCTGAAAAAATGAGGGCATCACGGACTGAATGCACATAGCTTTTGGACGTGTCTATGACACTATTGGTGCTGTCTTTCGTGACCTCCTTTTGTGCATGTACTGCGAAAGGAAGACAGCAGATGACAAAAATGACACTTCGAATCAACGGTTGAGAATTTCGATAATGCGGTTTAGGTCAACTTCTGAATTGAAATTCACCACAATTTTACCACCTCCAGCAATCGATTTTTTAATATCAATTCGCGCGGAAAGCTTGTCTCCGAGATGTTCCTTGAACGTAAACTGAGTAGAAGTTACAGCAGGTTTTCCAAGAGATTTGTGCTCAGGTGTTTTTGCTTCTATAGGCTCAACATATCCTTCACGAATGAGTGCCTCAACATCGCGCACCGATAAATCATCTTCAACGATACGGCTATAAATAGCGAGCTGAAGATTTTCATCTCCTGCAGAAACCAGTGCACGTGCATGCCCCATCGAAATTACAGCATCCCGAACGGCAGCTTGAATATCAGCTGGAAGTTTCAGTAAACGCAAATGGTTGGTGATGCTCGATCTAGATTTTGCAACCTTATGACTCAATTGATCTTGAGTCAAACTGCATTCGTCAATCAATCGTTGGTACGAAAGCGCAACTTCAATGGCGTTTAAATCTTCCCGTTGAATGTTTTCCACCAAGGCCATTTCAAGCATGGTCTGGTCATTCGCTACTCGGATGTAGGCGGGAACTTCTTTCAGTCCGGCCATTTGAGATGCACGAAAACGACGTTCACCTGAGATCAGCTGGTACTTGTCACGTCCGAGTTTACGGACAGTAAGCGGTTGAATAATGCCGTGTATTGAAATCGATTGACTTAACTGTTCCAAGGCATCTTGTTCGAATGTCGTGCGGGGATTGAATGGGTTTGCTTCAATACTTTCGATTGTAAGCATTGAAACGGAATTTACCACTCCGGCATTGTCAGATTTCGTTGTGATATCGGTTTCTGAGTTTTCAAGTAAGGCACTTAAACCTTTTCCCAAACCTCCGCGTTTCTTCGGATTCGTCGTCATCGTCAATTAAATTATTTTATCCTCATTGTCCATACGCGTCATGTTGTTCTTTTGCAACACTTCACGGGCAAAATTAAGGTAATTTATCGAGCCTTTGCTTCCAGCATCGTGCATGACAATAGTCATCCCGAAGCTTGGTGCTTCGCTCAATCGTGTGTTTCTGTGAATCACCGTATCAAAAACCAATTCTTGAAAATGAGTTTTTACCTCCTCAACAACTTGATTTGCCAAGCGCAAACGAGTGTCGTACATAGTCAAAAGAATGCCTTCAATTTCAAGGTCTTGATTCAATCTTCCTTGAACAATCTTTATGGTGTGAAGCAATTTACCTAATCCTTCAAGCGCGAAATATTCACATTGCACTGGAATCAATACAGAGTCAGCTGCAGTCAATGAATTTACAGTGATCAAGCCAAGTGATGGAGAGCAATCAATAATGATAAAGTCATATTGGTCTTTGATCTTCTCCAAAGCCATTTTCAACTTTCTTTCGCGATTGGGAAGATTGATCATTTCCAATTCAGCACCCACCAAGTCAATGTGCGAGGGCAGAATATCAAGATTTGGATTGTCCGTTTTAATAATCAATTCTGAAGGGTGAACTTCATTGATTAAACAATCGTAAATATTTTTTGAACTTTTAGGGTCTAGTCCCACACCAGATGTGGCATTCGCTTGCGGATCTGCATCAACAATCAATGTTTTATATTCAAGAACTCCAAGACAACCACCTAGATTTATGGCTGTTGTCGTCTTTCCAACCCCTCCTTTTTGATTCGCTATTGCTATTATTTTTCCCATTCAGATAAAATTCCTCGATAAAGATAGCACGATACAAGGGATTCAGGGAAAGATTTTTTCCCGAATTATCAACCATAGGTGTGTTGAAACTAGGGGCGGATGGATTTATTCACAAATGGCCTTACAAATCTTCGAAGGAAACAGAAGAAAACGATGAGTGATCATCAGTATTATCGTCTAAATTATCGGATTCACGAAGTGATTCAATTTTACTCAACACATCGTCAAGACCTTCTCTGAATTTTTCAAAATCCTCTTTGTACAAAAAGATTTTGTGTTTTTCAAAGTTCTCGCGACCATCATTAAAAGTGGTCTTTTTGCTTTCGGTTAGTGTGATGTATAAATCATTTCCTTTGGTAGACTTCACATCAAAAAAGTAGGTGCGTTTTCCAGCTCGAACTACCTTTGAATACACTTCGCCATTCTTGTCCTGTTCCATAGTTTGGATGCGTTTGGGTCAGAACAATATTACACTAAAATTTAATTTGTTTGCAATGAAGCCTATTTTTCTTTCGATTCGGCAAGTTGTGCGTTGTACATTTCTGCATAAATGCCATCCAAAGCAAGCAATTCGTCGTGACTACCTTGCTCGGCAAGTTGCCCGTGGTCCAAGACAATGATGCGATCGGCATTGCGAAGGGAAGAAATGCGGTGACTTACAATGATGGTGCTGCGATTCTTTTGAGCTTTCTTGAGGTTTGAAAGAATAATTTCCTCTGTTTCAGAATCTAAGGCAGAAAAACAATCGTCCAGTAGCAGCAGTTTTGGCTCACGGACCAAGGCGCGTGCGATAGAAAGACGCTGTTTTTGTCCGCCACTCAAGTTCACTCCACGCTCACCAAGCAATGTTTCATAGCGCTCAGGGAATTCTTGAATGTTGTGATCGACATGCGCCAATTTGGCCATTTCCACGATGCGTTCATGCCCGATGTCTTCGGAATGGGCACCAAACGAAATGTTATTGGCAATGCTGTCTGAAAATAAGGTGATCTCTTGAGGCACGATTCCCGATTGATCTCGAAAGGCATCTATATTGATGGTGTTCAACGCAGCTCCATCCACGTAAATCCCACCATTTTCTGGGTCAACCTGACGAAGAATCAAGCGAAGAATGGTTGATTTTCCACCTCCCGTTTTGCCCACAAAAGCCAATGTTTCTCCTTTCTGAATGGTGAAGCTCAAATCTTTAATGGCAGTAATGTTTGAATCAGCATAGGTGTAGGTTACGTTCTTGAATTCAATCTTTCCTTGGAAATCAAAGGCGGATAAGGAGGGGTTGATGATCTCTGCAGGTTGATTAAGAAATTCGTTGATGCGCTCTTGAGATGCTGAAGCACGCTGTATAATTGAGGTTACCCAGCCAATACTTGCAAAGGGCCAAGTAAGGTTATTGACAAAAAAGATGAAAGCAACAATTCCTCCAATGCTCAGTTCACCTGTGTAGGTCATTTTTCCACCAATGTAAATGGCGAGAATGGTGCTCAAACCAATCAGGAAAACAATTGTCGGCATGAAAAAGGCATTCACAACGACAAGTCGCATTGTTTTCTTGTGGTACCCTTCGGCTGACTTAGAGAATTTATCGTTCATTTCTTCGGCACGGTTGTATGCCTTGATCAAGCGTATCCCGGAGAATGACTCTTGAACAATGGTGGACATCATCGATTGTTCGGCTTGTACATTCTTGCTCAATGCGTTCATTTTGCTCGAGACCTTGTAAATCATGAACGACATCAACGGCAATGGAATCAAAACATACAATGTAAGCATTGGGCTAATCTTCACCATTTGATAAATGCAGAGCGCAAACATCACGATAAGGTTAATTGTATACATGATTCCTGGCCCAAGATAGGAGCGAACTTGTGATACGTCCTCGGAAATGCGATTCATTAAATCACCAATTCTATTGCGCTGATAAAATGCAAATCCCATCCGTTGGTATTGAGCGAACACCTCATTTTTAAGGTCGTATTCAATCAATCGAGACATGATGATGATGGTTTGACGCATCAGAAAAAGAAAAAATCCCTTGATGAAGGAAAAGAGCATGTAAACGCCCCCAATTTTTAAGGCCAACATCAAACTTGACTCAAGCGTCGAAGCGTACAATTCTTCCTTCATTCCATTGACGGCATCCATTACAATAACCGGCATTCGTGACCCGAAATAATTGGATACAACGGTAAACAGAATTCC
>CAMBMC010000164.1 GCA_945868555.1 Chitinophaga pinensis
CATTCGCATGGTCCATAAAAATGACAAACAGATTGATTTCACTGGTAAAATCCTTTTAAAAAAAGGCAGCTACCCTATCAACGAAATCATCCGATTTTTAATGTCGGCCAATTTCATGCTGTAGCTGTTTAAAGTAGGTAGCTGATAAACGCATACGCGAACCGTACCAAGAGAACATTTCACCGTCCACAACAATGACCTTCGCATTCGGATATCGATTCATGTATTCGTCCCTGTTCTTTTCTTTAAATGGATAAGGTTCTGTGCTAAGTAGAATGTATTCTGGCTGCAGCATGTCAAATGTCCCAACTTCAGGATAACGGAGAGATTCACAGACATTGACGAACCCTGCTTTTTCCATCATTGATGAAATGAAGGTGCCTTTTCCTGCGCAGTAATCGGGATCTTTCCAAATAAAATATAGCGCAAAAATGCGTGTTTGAATCGCAGCATTTGAAAACGCTCTGGTGATTTCTGTGATTTGTTTTTGAGCTGAATCCTCACACCCCATCAATTCTCCAACAGAACGAATCATATTTAAGGCATCTTCGAATGAATTTATATCGCTGATCCAAACGGGTGCGATCTCTTCCAATAAGGCAATGTCCTCTTGCGTATTTTCTTCCTTGTTGGCAAGAATAAGGTCAGGATTTAGTGCTTTAACACGTTCAATGTTTACATTTTTCGTTCCACCAACACGAACTTTTGACTCAAACCAAACCGCAGGGTGAATGCAGAATTTTGTAATGCCGACAACAGATTCATCCATACCAAGGTCGAAAAGCAACTCTGTTTGCGACGGAACCAAGGACACAATTCGCCTTGGCTTGTCATTTAACACAAGCTTTCGTCCAAGTTGATCGATAAACGCTCTTTGTTTCACGACATTGCCGAAATGATATCGTACCGCGTTACAATGTGATGTCCACCTTGCGGCAATTCAACCAACACTGCGGGAGTATCCTTATTGATGAGCTTGCACAAATCATCCAAATGTGCCGAATGATTGACCACTGGAAATGGTGCACCCATGATTGAAGAAATCGGGGAATCTCTCAATAACGGATCTTCCACCAACAATTGATACACGTGGCTATCGTCAATTGAACCAACGAAGGTATTGTCCTTCAAAACTGGAATTTGGGAGATGCTAAATTTGCGCATTTTGGCAATGGCATGTGACACCAATTCTTCAGCAAAAACAGTGACCAAGGGAGAGTCGGCATTCTTAGCAACCAACTCACCTGCAGTCTTGTATTCCTCTTCCAAGAAGCCACGTTCGCGCATCCAATCGTCGTTGAAGATTTTACCAACATAGCGGCTGCCATGGTCGTGAAACAAAACCACTACTACATCATCTGCTGTGAGTTGATCTTGTAGTTGTAATACCCCTTTAATCGCTGCACCAGCTGAGTTTCCAACAAAAATTCCTTCTTCACGGGCCAATTTTCGGGTATAGACAGCAGCATCTTTATCTGTTACTTTTTCAAAGGCATCAATAACATCAAAATCAACATTTGCCGGCAAAATATCTTCTCCAATACCCTCTGTGATGTACGGATAAATTTCATTCTCATCAAAAATCCCTGTTTCCTTGTATTTTTTAAATACCGAACCATAGGTGTCAATTCCCCAAATCTTGATATTTGGATTCTTCTCTTTCAAATATTTTCCAACACCCGAAATCGTTCCTCCAGTACCAACGCCAACAACAAAGTGAGTGATTTTTCCGTCTGTTTGCTCCCAAATTTCAGGTCCTGTAGATTCATAGTGTGCCTCGCGATTCGATAAGTTGTCGTATTGATTCACATACCATGAATTTGGTGTTTCAGCAGCCAAGCGTCGCGATACAGAATAATAGGATCGTGGGTCAGTTGGTTCTACAGCTGTTGGACAAACCACGACTTCAGAACCTACAGCTCGAAGTATATCCATCTTTTCTTTCGATTGTTTGTCGTTCAAGACGCACACCAACTTATACCCTTTGATGATACAAGCCAAAGCCAAGCCCATCCCAGTGTTTCCTGATGTTCCTTCAATGATGGTCGCTCCAGGCTTAATGATCCCCGCCTTTTCCGCATCTTCAATCATTTTCAGCGCCATACGGTCTTTCACAGAATTGCCCGGATTGGTCGTCTCTACCTTTGCCAACACTGTTGCTGAAATTCCACTCGTAAGTTTGTTAATTCTTACCAATGGGGTATTTCCAATCGTCTCCAAAATATTTCCGTACACTTTCATGGCTTATTTTTTTACAAATATAGGATTTGCATTGGTCATGAAGCATGCGTTTTTTTAATCCTCCTCACTTTCATCTGGATCATTGATTGTTAGCAAAAAGAAAAAGAATAAACTCCCATCGCCCAATTTACTTTCGATGTGCAAATCACTTTTCATGGCTGTAAGCAATCGTTTTACAATGCTTGAGTGCCATTTGGTTCGAAGACATGTGTAAAGACTGAATTTTGATTGAAGATCAGCACAAGTTCGCTGATCTTTCCGGAAAATCCCGATAGATTTGATTCCTCATATGATTATTTTCAAGTGGTTATTCAGGCAATATCGACGATTCATCTATTTTCTACTAATTTTAAATGCTTTAAATGACCAAAATGAGTAAATCAGTGTATCTCTTGTGCCTACTTTTCGCGCTTTTCAGTTCGTCACTGAAGGCACATGACACTTATTTCGCTTTTGCAGAAGTGAAGTACGACGATTTAAATGGAAGGCTCGAGGCCACCTTGACAGTTTCCACACATGATTTGGAGCGCGTCCTTTCCGAAAAAGAATTACTCAAAGGCGCTTTGTCCTCAAGTCCAATGAACAGCTTACTTATTTCTTCCATTACAACATATATTCAATCTGCTTTTTATTTCAGTTCAAGGGAAGACGAACAATTAATCTGGCAGATTGAAGGCATTGAAAACACACTCACGGGGACAACAAACATTTACTTGTCTTCAATTGTTAATGAACGTAGTGGTGTATTCACGATTCAGTTTGATGTATTTATGGACCGATATCCTGAGCAGCAAAACAAAATGACCTTCATTTTCCACGAAAAAAAAATAACCCGTGTGTTCTTAAATTCGCATCGCACAGACACCTTTAAAATAAATCAATTATGAATCGCATCCTCATCGTTTGTAGCACATCAATCCTCTTCACTAGCGCTTTTGGGCAAAGCAAATTTGCTCAACTCGATATCGAGTTACCCACGCCAAATGAATACAGAACAGCTGCCGGTGCTCCTGGACATAACTATTACCAGCAAAAGGCTGATTATAAAATTGCCATTACCATTGACGACGCCACACAAAAACTCATGGGCGAAGAAACCATCACCTACACCAACAATTCGCCCGATCAACTGGAATACTTGTGGCTGCAGTTGGACCAAAACCTCTACGCACAGAATTCTGACACCAAGCTCATTGAAGTAGAAAAAATGGAGGACTTCAAAAATATAGGTGATGTAAAAAAACGTTTTCAATACTACGATGGCGGATTTAAAATTGATGCCATCACCTCTACTTCAGGTCAGAAAATGTCTTTTGCGATTAACAAAACCATGCTACGCATCAACCTTGACAAACCTTTAGCGCCAAACACAAGCATTACCTTTAAAATCAAGTGGTGGTATAACATCAACGACCGCATGGCTGTTGGTGGACGTTCCGGTTACGAATACTTTGAAAAAGACCAAAATTACCTGTACACCGTTGCCCATTTCTTTCCGAGAATGTGCGTGTACAACGATGTCGAGGGTTGGCAAAACAAACAGTTCTTGGGCCGAGGTGAATTTGCCCTTCCTTTTGGAGATTATGAAGTGAACATAACCGTTCCTTCCGACCACATCGTAGCGGCAACTGGTGAATTACAAAATGGAAATGCGGTATTAACTTCGGAACAGCGCAAGCGCTTTGACAAAGCGAAGAATGCAGATACACCAGTAATGATTGTGACACAGGCCGAGGCTGAAATGAAAGAAAAGTCGAAGGAAAAAGCACTCAAAACCTGGACTTTTAAGGCTACCAACGTGCGCGATTTTGCCTTTGCCTCTTCTCGAAAATTCATTTGGGATGCGCAAGCGGTGAAAGTCGGCGGGAAAAATGTGCTCGCCATGTCCTATTACCCGAAGGAAGGTAACCCATTGTGGGAGCGTTATTCCACAAAATTGGTCGCGCATACCATCAAAACGTACTCGAAATATACCGTTGACTACCCCTATCCAGTTGCCATTTCTGTGCATTCGAAATGGATTGGGATGGAATACCCCATGATTTGCTTCAATGGCGGACGTCCAGAAGACGACGGAACCTATTCCCAAGAGACAAAATACGGCATGTGGGGTGTAATCATTCACGAAGTAGGACACAACTTCTTTCCGATGATCATCAATTCCGATGAGCGCCAATGGACATGGATGGACGAAGGATTAAACACCTTTATGCAATACCTCACCGAGCAAGAATGGGAACGTGGCTATCCCTCGCGACGAGGTCCTGCCTACATGATTGCCGATTACATGCGTGGGGACAAGAAATTCATTTCACCCATCATGACCAACTCAGAATCCATTTTCCAATTCGGAAACAACGCTTATGGAAAACCCGCTACAGCACTCAATATCTTGCGCGAAACCATCATGGGGCGCGAACTGTTTGATTATGCCTTCAAAATGTATTGCGAGCGTTGGGCACTAAAACACCCTACACCAGCCGACTTTTTCCGCACCATGGAAGATGCGTCTGCCGTTGACCTTGACTGGTTCTGGCGCGGGTGGTTCTACTCCACCGACCACGTCGATATTTCCATTGACAACGTGAAATGGTTCCAATTGAACACCATGAATCCAGAAGTTGAAAAGTCAATCAAACAAGAGAACGACTTGGCCAAAGACCACTTCATTGGAGACGACCGAAACAAAGAGTCTATAAAACAAACCATCAACGAGGCAGATCCAAATATTGATGATTTTTATGCGAAACGCAACATTTACTTTGTCGATGCCTTAGATCGAAAAGAATATGCAGAGTTTCTTGCTAAAATGTCCAAAGAAGACCTACAGCTCCTCAATGCCAACAAGCAATTCTACGAATTGACCTTCAGCAACTTGGGCGGATTGGTGATGCCCTTGATTATTGAAGTAACCTTCGCCGACAATAGTGTTGAAATCATTCGCATTCCAGCGGAGATTTGGCGTCAATACGAAGACAAAGTGACGAAAGTATTCATCTTCGACAAAGAAGTCATTTCTTTCCGTTTGGATCCCAACTTAGAAACAGCTGATACCGACTTTAACAACAACAGTTGGCCAAAACGCGTTGAACCGACGCGATACGAGCTCTTCAAGCAGAAACAAATGAACGGTGAAAATCAGATGCAGCGCGAGAAACGAGTGCAAGACGCTGAAAAGGAAGAAAAGAAAAACTAAGTCCGATGCTTGACCTCTCCTTCAAGAATCAAAAAGAACCTCGGAGTGGTGTTATCCTCATTTCTGACCCTTTTCTCAAAGAAGAGTTTTTTCGAAGGTCTGTGATTTTGGTCTGTGAGCACGATGAAAACGGCACCTTTGGCTTTGTCCTGAACCACTACTTGGAAGAGGACTTGCACGAGATTGACAATAAGTTTCCTGATATTCAAGCGCGAGTAAGCGTCGGAGGACCGGTCGACACCACAAACTTATTCTACATCCACTCCTTCAGCGACATTGAACACAGCTTCGAAATCCTTGACGGGCTTTACTTTGGGGGAAATTTTGATCAAATCAAAGAACGATTACTCAGGAACGAAAGCGCAAAGCAAAGGATCCGTTTCTTCATAGGTTACTCTGGTTGGGCTTCGGGACAGTTAGCTGATGAACTGGCTGAAAACGGATGGTTTGTTGCCGACAACATTGCACAAGCTGATCTTTTGTCCACTGCCGATGATGAGTTCTGGAAACACTGCTTAGAAAAACAAGGCGAACGCTTTAAGATCATTGCGAATTTTCC
>CAMBMC010000165.1 GCA_945868555.1 Chitinophaga pinensis
CAAAGATGCGGTCCTTGGACAAATGCGCATTTACGGACCTGAACGCATGTTTGGCTTTCAATGGGTGCCTGAATCGGACATGTATACCTGTTTCAACAAGACATACCAATCGATGGTGATGGGCAATGCTGCCGAACCGAAGCAAAAATTGGGTGAAATTTTAACGGTCGAGCAAATGAACAAAATGCTAGGCAGCGAATTGACAAGCTTCTTTGGTTTGGAATGGTTGAATCTATCGGAATTTATCATCAATGATGGCGTTCATTTTTATTGGGTTGATGCATTGAGCGATCAAGGTAAACTGCTCAACACGCTCGATGAAACAGCTGAAAACGGGATGATGCACAAGAAAACGTTTCACATTGCTTATACCATTGAGAACAACGTTTATGTGAAGTCCAAGGAAGGTGAAAAGTTGACCGTAACAAACAACACCGGCAAGAACATCGTTTCTGGTCAGGCTATTGCCCGCAGTGAGTTTGGGATCAGTGGCGGATTGTTTTGGTCGAATGCTGGGAAACAGTTGGCCTTTTATCAGAAAGATGAAACAGAGGTACACGATTATCCTTTGTTGGATATCAATCAAACACCTGGTGAGTTGCTTTCTATCAAATACCCTATGGCCGGACAAAAATCGGAAAAACCACGAGTAGGGATTTATGATTTGACATCAAAGCAAACGGTGTACATTTCACCTAAAGGAGCTGCGGACGATTACCTCACGAATTTGGCCTTTACGCCTGATGATCAATTTGTCATCCTTGCGGAGGTGAATCGCGATCAAAATCACATGATGGTGAATCTTTACGAAGTGAAAACAGGAAAATTTGTACGAACCTTGTTTGATGAGTCAAACGAGAAATGGGTTGAGCCTGAGCATGCTGCATTTTTCCCGTCAGCTAAATCGAACAATTTCATTTGGATTTCTGAGCGCGATGGCTTTAGCAATTTGTACTACTACGACATCAACGGAAAACTCATTACCCAATTGACGAAGCATGCCTTTGTGGTGAAAGATATCATTGGAGTAACGACAGATGGAACAAGCGTTTACTATTCCGCTACAGGCGAAAACCCAATGAATACCTTGGTGTATTCGATTTCTGTAACACCAAAACACACTCCATCCAAGTTAATCACAACAGTCGTTGGGACGCACGAAGTTCAAGTATCCTCTTCAGGGAAGTATATTTTTGATGCCTACTCCAATCACGATACTGATTACCACGCTTGGATCTTAAATCCTTCAGGTAAAGCCGTAAAGCAATTGATGGCAAGTAATGACAAACTATCGGATGTGAAAATCGGAACCGCTGAAATCAACACGCTTACTGCTCCGGATGGAACAAAATTGTACACGCGTTTGATCAAGCCAAGCAATTTTGACCCAACGAAGAAATATCCAGTGATGGTCTATGTTTATGGCGGACCACACGCGCAAATGATCACAAACTCATGGCTCGATGGGGCTAACCTTTGGATGTATTGGATGGCTGAACAAGGCTATTTGGTTTACACCTTGGATGGTCGTGGTTCTGCTTACCGCGGTTTTGCTGATGAGTCCCAAATTCACCGTCAGTTGGGTACAGTTGAAATGAACGACCAATTGCTGGGTGTGAACTACTTGAAAAGCCTAAGCTATGTTGATTCGAATCGCTTGGCCGTGCATGGTTGGTCCTTCGGTGGATTTATGACGACCTCATTTATGTTGCGTTACCCCGGAGTGTTCCAGGTAGGAGTTGCTGGTGGACCAGTGACCGATTGGAAGTACTATGAAATCATGTATGGTGAACGCTATATGGACCGTCCTGAGCAAAATGTTGCTGGCTATGAAAAAGCGAGTTTGTTGACACATGCAAAAAACCTTAAAGGTGATTTATTGCTCATTCATGGAACGGTGGATGACGTCGTGGTGATGCAACACAATTACGCCCTTGTGAAGAAATTTGTAGAGCTTGGCATTCAGATGGACTTTTTCCCGTACCCCATGCACAAACACAATGTGATTGGAAAGGACCGCGTGCATTTGATGGAAAAGGTCTTGACCTACATTATTGATCACAATCAATAAATCTTAAGATTTTCATAATTTTGCCCACACTTTTTAATGAACCATGGGAGATTTAAATTCCAATAGCCATATCCTGACAAAAGAAAGAATGCTTGAGGCATTTCGACTGATGTGTACAGCGAAAACACTTGCTGAAAAATACGAGGCCAACAAGGAAATTACAGCGAAGTACGTGCATGCAACATCGCGCGGTCACGAAGCCATTCAATTGGCCGTAGGTTTGCAATTGTTGCCTCAAGATTGGGTAGCGCCGTATTACCGCGATGACAGCATTCTTTTAGGAATCGGCATGACCCCCTATGAGTTGATGCTTCAAGTGTTTGCGAAGAAAGATGATCCCTTTTCCGGAGGGCGAACATATTACTCGCACCCATCTTTGAAGCGTGACAACATGCCAAAAATCCCGCATCAATCCTCTGCGACAGGTATGCAAGCCATCCCAACAACAGGGGTTGCAATGGGCATTCAATACAAAGAAAAACAAGGGCTTTCTGAAGATTTTAATGGTTTAAAGCCAGTTGTGGTCTGTTCTTTAGGCGATGCTTCCTGTACAGAAGGTGAGGTTTCTGAGGCACTTCAGATGGCTGCGTTGAAACAATATCCGATCGTTTACCTTGTGCAAGACAATGGCTGGGATATTTCGGCTAACGCGGCAGAAACGAGGGCTCAAGACATCACACAGTATGCGAAAGGATTCAATGGAATCGAAGTACGCACCATCGACGGTAGTGATTTTAAATTGTCCTATGATACGGTGGCAGAAGTGTTTGACACAGTTCGAAAAGAACGTCGACCATTTATCATTCATGCGAAAGTTCCTCTCCTCGGTCACCATACTTCTGGGGTTCGAAAGGAATGGTACCGCGATGACTTAGAAGAGGCTGCAACGCGTGACCCATATCCAAAACTAAAGGACTTGATGCGTTCTAAAGGCATTGGAGAGGCCGATTTCATCAACATTGAAGCAGAAGTACGAAAATTGGTGGATGCTCAATACGAGCAGGCCTTAAATGCCGAAGATCCAACCCCCGAATCTATTACAGATTTCATCTTTGCACCAACGCCTGTAACCGAAGAAAAGGGTGAACGTGAACCAAAGGGGAAGAAGAAAACGGTGATGGTGGATTCTGCGCTTTTTGCGATGCGTGAATTGATGGAAAAACATCCAGAGGCCTTGTTGTATGGTCAAGATGTTGGCGGACGTTTGGGAGGGGTTTTCCGTGAAGCAGCAACCTTGGCACAACAGTTTGGAGACGATCGCGTGTTCAATACGCCGATTCAAGAAGCATTTATCATCGGCTCAACGGTGGGAATGTCCGCTGTTGGTTTGAAACCCTTTGTGGAGGTTCAATTTGCTGATTACATTTGGCCAGGATTGAATCAGCTGTTTACAGAAGTTTCTCGTTCCTATTACTTGTCGAATGGAAAATGGCCAGTGAGCTGCGTCATTCGTGTGCCCATTGGCGCTTATGGTTCGGGTGGACCATACCATTCATCGAGTGTTGAATCTGTCTTAACCAATATTCGCGGGATCAAAGTCGCTTACCCATCAACAGGAGCTGACCTTAAAGGATTGTTGAAATCAGCGTTTTATGATCCGAATCCAGTGGTAATTTTGGAACATAAAGGTTTGTATTGGTCAAAAATTCCAGGAACAGAAGGCGCGATGTCCATTGAACCAGATGAAGAATACATTATTCCATTCGGAAAGGCACGTGTTGTTCAAGAGGCGGATAATGAGATGATCAAATCTGGTCAGTCGTGTGTCATCATTACCTATGGACGTGGAGTGTATTGGTCTCTCGAAGCAACAAAGGATTTTGAAGGAAAGGTCGAAATCATCGATCTTCGAACATTAAATCCATTGGACCACGAAGCCATGAATGCGGCTGTTCAAGGTCATGGAAAAGTCATGTTGGTGACGGAAGAATCTACAGAAGCATCATTCACACTTGGTTTGGCTGGAAGAATTCAACGCGACAATTTTACAGCACTTGATGCACCAATCTCAATCGTTGGTTCGGTCGATACACCTGCAATTCCATTGAATTCGACCTTGGAAGCGGCTTTGTTGACGAATGCAAATCAAGTGAGGGAAGCGCTTAAGTCCTTGTTGGATTATTGATCAGTCTACGGTCCAATGAAACTGCTTTTGCAGGACGGGAAGCCTTCTCCAATTCAGTGTCTTCGCACTCAATAATGGTGTGCCCAGTGTACTTATTAGCTCTAGTTTCTGTGTCTTTTTCGAATAGCGGTAGTTTAGCACGCATTGTCCTCCCGAATAATCGGTGAGTGTAAATCGTTGAGCTCCTTGATTTATCTCTAGCTTAAAATCGAGCATGTCATCGTTCATCATTTGAAAAATGATATAGCCATCGCGATGAATAAATACTCTCCTAATTTTCTGGTCAAAAAGCGGGTTTCCATCCGTGAAATTTTGCTGAGCGACTGAATATGCTCCATGTAAATAGGGCCGCATTGCGAGATCGTCATTGAATGAGCCACGTAAAACAGTTGGTCCTAAAGACTCTGCGGCAATGATGACAAGAATTAAAGGAATCATCCATTTTCGTTGAGGGTTCCAGTCTATCGGGGTTCTAAGAGATACATCCTTCTGAAAAACATACGGATAAAGTAAAAAAACACTCATGATTAGGATGAGAAATGAGAAGAGTTTTACAGAAATGTCGAAGGAAAGGTTGATCGCAAAGACGTTCAAAAGAACTCCTGAAGCGATGATGAGTCCAATTTTTCGCGTACGTGAAAACAAGATCAGTAGGGCAGGAATAAACTCCATGATTCCCATAAACACATTGTATGCACGGGAAGTCCCCATGGTGGACCAAAACAGAATGTCCTTGTCCAATTTTCCCAAGGGGGTGTACAAGAGATTGGGTTCTGGTAGGTAAAATTGGGCCTTGAAAAGCTTCTCTAGGCCATACTTCATAAGCACCATCGATAGAAATACGATGCAGGCAAATCGGAGAATGGTCAATAGTTTTTCAACTTTTTGAGGACGGAATTTGTAGAGTATTGCCCCAGAAATTAGAGCAATAAAAAACAAGAGCACAACCAAGATGTACAGGCCTTTGGCATCTGATGTCAGGTCCGTGTTTTGATCAAACAGGTGAACAAGTGGCAAGAATAATGCGTTCGAGATTTCCTGTTGAGCAGCAAACAAAAACCAGGTCATCGGAAAGAAAAGGACAATCAATCCAAAGAAAAGAACAAGAGAAAGTTTCAAATAGTGACCCATTTAAGGTGGATTAATAGGGAAGCCTTAAAATGGATGACAACAAGGTCATGACAATCATAAAGAAGAGTGAAGGACGTTTTTCGACTGGTTTTTGCTCCTCCTCTTTTTGCATTCTTCTCTTCTTTTTTAGTTTAAGCGGAGATTTAGAAAGTTGCGGTTTTTCAACAAGCTCTTCCTGTGGTTCGTCAAATCCAATCAGCACAACCGACGAAGGAGAATTGTCAAAGTAGTATTCTTCTTTCAGTGTTTTACGGATTTCCATCGGTGTATGTTCGGCATTAAAAAGTGGATGTCCATTCAAGGTGTCCTTGCCGGCGCTCCATAGTCCTGGATTTGAGTCAATTCCACCTCCATAATCGTTCCAATGACAACTTTCGCTGGTGATCATGATTACGCGCGAATCTGGTAGCAAACGAACCGTATCAAGGCGTGAATTGCGTACCATGCGTTGTGGCCCTACCCCAAAATTGGACTCTCCCTTGTCGAAGGTCTTTGAATGCCACGTGAATTTGAAGTTCTTTGCACTTCCACTGTGGCTTTTGTGGGCAATGAGTTTTGTTTGTGACCATGCATTCGCTCCAAAACACAGAAGCATTGAAAAGATAAATAGTTGTTTCATTTCGTGTAGTTTGCCCATGAATACAGGCCTA